>DASSXC010000001.1:0-8994 GCA_035704205.1 Solirubrobacterales bacterium
TGCTTGAGGCTGTCGGCCACCGTTGCCCGGCCGCTGAAGCCCATGACGATCGCGACGACGCCGAACGCGACCAGGATCGCGCTCGGCAGCATCCCGAGCAGGAAGACGGCGCCGCCGATAGCGAGGTTGCCGGTGATCTGCTGCCCCCAGCGATCGCGGAAGAGCCCCCCCGAGCGCTTCAGCGTCGCGAAGGCGCCGGTGCCCTCGATCGCGATCACGGGCACGGCGATGAAGGTGACCAGCGACCAGGCCATGCCGACGAAGCGCGCGGCGATGGTGCCCACGATGCCGCCCTGGTTTTCCAGCACGCCCATGAACACGCCGATCGCGGTCGAGAGCGCGGCCCAGCCGCAGATCTGGTTGAAGCGGCTGCGCGCCACCGCGAGGCCGTCGCCGACCGTCGCCTCTTCGCCGCGGAAGGTCATGTCGGCCGCGGCCGCGAGGCCGACGGCGAAGAAGGTGCCGACGACACTGAGGACGTACAGGCCGATCACCAGCAGCGGAATCGCGCCGGCAAGCGTGCCGTCGTCGAGGAAGTAGAGGCCGGGGCCGAGGAAGACGAAGGCCAGCGGGATCGTAGCCACGGCGCCGTAAAGGGGGAAGCGAATCAGCTCTCGATGCTCGTTGAGCAACCCCCAGCTCTTCTTGCTCAGCGCCCAGCCACGTTTGATCTTGCTCATCGCGTATCTCCCTCCAAGGGCCGCTCGGTGATCGGAATCTGCGAGACACCTCTTCCCTCGAAGTACTCCCACTCCTGCTCGCCGAGCTCGGTTGCAGGCGGGTCTGCGTAGATCCACTCGCGGGCGATCCGGTGCCAGTTGCGCTTGGCGCGAAGCTGGCCGAGCACCGCGACGACGCCGATTTCCATCCGCCGGCCCATCAGCTCGTCGGCCGGAATCGACTCGCGCCGCATCAGGTCGAAGTACTCCGAGCGCGGGTCGTTGGTCGACTCGATGATCTTCATCACCCGTTTCGGCGTGATCTCCAGCTCGCGGTCCTCCATCACGAACCAGCCGCCGACGTCGCGCATGTGCTCGAGCAGGCGCTCGGCGTCGAGCTTGGAAGGGTTCTTGATGAAGCCGAGGTCGTGCAGGGCCTCGCGGAAGGCCTCGGGGTTGTCGCGCGAGGCGGCGTCGAAGGCGCGCTGCTCGAGCAGGATCTGCTCGCGGTCGAGCTTCTTGGTCATGCCGAAGTCGAGGAAGGCGACGCGACCGTCCGCCATCAGCAGGTAGTTGCCGGGATGGGGGTCGGCGTTGAAGTGCTGCAGGTGGTAGATCGAGCCGAAGCTGCCGCGGAAGACGATCTCGCCGAAGCGGCTGCGCTCCTCCTGCGGCAGCTCCTTGATCTGCTCGAAGCCGAGCCCCTCGACGAACTCGGTGACCAGCACGCGGCGGCGCGAGAGGCGGGTGACGACTTCCGGCACGTATACGAAGGGGTGGTCGCGGTAGGCGCGCGAGAAGGAGCGCTGGTTCTGCGCCTCGTACTCGTAATCGAGCTCCTCCATCACCCGCTCGCGGATCTCGTGGGCGATCGCCTTGGCGTCGAGCCCGGGGGCGAGGGCGCGCGCCAGCCGCACGATGGTTCCCGCGTTGCGCAGGTCGGCGTCGAGCGCCTCGGCGATGCCGGGGTACTGGATCTTGACCGCGACCCGGCGGCCGTCGATCAGCTCGGCCCGGTGCACCTGGCCGATCGAGGCGGCGGCGAAAGCCTCGTGCTCGAACTCGGCGAACAGCTCCGAGACCGGCTCGCCGTCGTACTCCTCGAGCAGCACCTTCTCGACTTTCTCCCAGGGCATCGGCGGTGCTGAGGTGCGCAGCTTGGCGAGCTGCTCCTGGTAGATCTCGCGGTACTCCTCGGGGAGGAATTCGTTGTCGATGAAGGAGGCGAACTGCCCTAGCTTCATCGCCGCGCCCTTCATCTGACCCAGCGCGCCGACCATCTTCATCGCCGTCTCCAGGTGGCGCTGCTCGAGCTTTTCCTTGCTCTCCTCCTCGGAACGGGCGACGTTGGTCGCCTTGGTGCCGGCGTAGCGGGCGCCCTGCACGCCGACGATCGAGCCCAGCTTCGCCGAGCGGCGGATCCGTCCCTTGGGGATCTTCGAGTCGTCGGCCACGTGATGAGTTGTACTGATTCGGGGCCAGGGGCTCCAATTCGGCCTCTTTCTCTATCCTCTCCCGTCCGATGGCCCGCACCCGCGAAAAGCTCAAGGCCGCTGCCCGTGCCGAGTTCGGCTCGCGCGGCTCGCGCCGCCTGCGCGGCGAGGGCCTCGTGCCCGGCGTCGTCTACGCCGGCGGCTCGGAGGCGCGGCCCTTCCAGGTGTCCGAACGCGAGGTGCGCAACGTGCTCGCCGGCGGCCAGGCCCTGTTCGACCTCGAGGTCGAGGGCTCGAAAGCCGTCCCGGTCGTGGTCAAGGAGCAGCAGCTGCATCCGGTGCGCGGCAACCTCCAGCACATCGACCTTCAGGAAGTGAAGCTCGACGAGGCGATCCAGGCCGAGGTCGCGATCGAGCTCGAGGGCGCGGAGGTCGCGCCCGGCGTCAAGGAGGGCGGCGTGCTCGAGCACGTGACCCGCGAGATCACCGTCGAAGCCCTGCCTACCGAGATCCCCGAGCGGCTGGTTGCCGACGTCTCCGAGATGCAGATCAACGACACCGTGCAGCTTTCGACGATCGCCGCGCCCGAGGGCGTCAAATTCGTCGCCGACGATCTCGACGAGATCACCATCGCCACCCTCTCGCCGCCTCGCGTCGAGGAAGAGCCCGAGCCCGCCGTCGAGGAGGAGGCCGAGCTGGTCGGCGAGGAGGGCGAGGCCCCCGCCGAGGAGAGCGGCGAGGCCGAGGGCGACGATTCGGGCGACTCCGGCGGGGAGTAGCCCTCCGCGTCATGTCGATCTTTCGCCGCCGCGCCGATCGGGGCGAGGGCGAGTCGGGCGATCGCATCCTGATCGTCGGCCTGGGCAACCCCGGGCAGGAGCATTCCGGCACGCGCCACAACGTCGGCTTCGAGATTGGCGCCGAGCTCTCGCGTCGCTGGGATCTGCCCCGCGCTAAGAAGAAGTTCGGTGGGCAGATCGCCGAAGGGCGCAGCCGCCCGGGCGGCCCGCGGGTGGCGATCCTCCTCCCGCAGACCTACATGAACGCCTCCGGCGACTCGGTGGGCCCGGCGCGCGGCTCGCTGAAGGCGCCGCTCGACCGGGTCGTCGTCCTTCACGACGAGATCGACCTCCCATTCGGCGAGGTGCAGAGCCGCCTCGGCGGCGGGCTCGCCGGTCACAACGGCCTGAAGAGCCTCCAGCGGGGTCTGGGCAGCGCCGACTTCTGGCGGATCAGGGTGGGGGTGGGGCGCCCGGACTCGACCGACCCGGAGATCGTCTCCGCCCACGTGCTCGGCCGCTTCCGCGAGTCGCGCGACGAGGTCGAAGCCCTGATCGGCAGCGCCGCCAACGAGGCAGAGCGCCTGGTCGAGCAATTAGGCTCCGCCGCCGATGAGCGCTGACGACGCCCGCACCAGCTACGCGGTCGACCCGCAGGGGATCGCCCTGCTGCGACTCGAACGACCCGAGGCCCGCAACGCGATCGACACGCAGATGCTGACCGAGATGCTCGAGCACCTGGCGGTGGCACGCGGCGACGACGCGGTGCGCGTCCTCGTCCTCTCCTCCTCCGATCAGATGGGCCTCTCCGCCGGCGCCGACGTCAAGGAGCAGCTCGACGAGGAGGGCAAGGTCGAGCGCATGCAGCTCTTCGCCGACCTCTACGACGAGATCGTCGGCTTCCCCAAGCCGACCGTTGCCGCCTGCCACGGCGACGTGGTCGGTGGCGGCGCCGAGATCGCCGTCGCCTGCGACATGCGGGTCGGCGGCGCCAACCTGCGCATGCGCTTCCCCGGAGCCGCGCTCGGCGTCCCGGTCGGCCCGGCCCGCCTGGTCACCCTCTGCGGTCTCGCCGCCGCCAAGTACCTGCTGCTCAGCTCGCGTACGGTCGGCGCTGACGAGGCGCTGCGCCTCGGCCTCGTCAACCGCGTCGCCCCGGCGGCGAGCACCGAGGAGGCGGCGCTGGAGCTCGCAGCCGCTGTCGCCGCCCACCCACCGGAGGCGGTCGCGCGGCTGAAGCGGATGCTGCACGAGTGGGACGACGTCGTCGGTCGCTCCGCGGCGGAGGGCAGGGGCCAGGTCGAGTGGCAGCGCACCGGGCCGGGCTTGCCGCAACCGGATTGAGCCCGCGGGCCGCTTGTAAACACGCTGGTTCGCCGAGTAATCTCCGCCGATGATCTTCCGCCGCCGCGCCGTCCTGGCGCTTCTCACCGCCCTGTTCGCCCTCGCTCTTCCCGCGGGCGCATCCGCGGCGGTCACCTACACGGTCGACAGCGTCGAAGACCAGCCCGACAAAGAAATCGGCGCCGGCGACTGCGAAACCGCGGTGGGAACCTGCACGCTGCGGGCGGCAATACAGGAGTTGAACTTCTCGCCCGCGGTCAAAGACAAGATCGACTTCGACACTCTCTTCAACGGGAAACCGGGCCACACGATCGTCCTCGAATCGGCGCTTCCCAACATCACCGACCCGATCCTGATCGACGGCGACGGCATCAACGACAGCCGCTGCCTGAACGCGACGTTCTCGATCAACGGCCCCTGCGTCGAAATCAGCGGCCCGAACGCCTCGACCCCGGCGCTGGTGGTCGACGACACCGACGACGTCACGATCGAGGGGCTTTCGATCACCGGGTCGCGGACCGCGATCAACGTCATCGACAGCTCGTCGAACTTCGTCGCGCACGGCAATTGGCTCGGTGTGAAGCTCGACGGCGCCCCGGGCGGCAACACCACCGGCATCTTCCTCGACCCCGACTCGAACGGCGCCACGGTCGGCGGCACGATCGCCGCCGACCGCAACGTCTTCGGCAACAACGGCGCCGAGGGGCTCGACGTCGAGGGCGCCGACAACGCCGACGTGCTCGGCAACTACTTCGGCGTCAAACCGGACGGCTCAACCCTTGCGGCCAACGGCAAGAACGTCGAGATCACCGACACCCTCGCCTTCGAAGCAACCGGCAACGAAGTGGGCACGGCTATCGCCGGCCCATCGCTGGGCGCCCCATGCGACGGCGGCTGCAACGTGATCTCCGGCGCCACCAGCTATGGCATCGACCTGCAGGGCAACGGCGGCAACGAGGAGCCCGCGAGCGGGCCGACGACGATCCGGGGCAACTACGTCGGGCTCAGCGCCGCCGGGACCGCCGTCGTCGCCAACAGCTCGTACGGCGTCTGGTCGGTGGAAGCGAAAGCGGTCACGATCGGCGGCGAAGAAAACGGCGAAGGCAACTTCTTCGCCGGTGGCGGGGCCGGGATCTATCACGGCGACGGCGAGGGCTTCGCCGCGATCGGCAACGTCTTCGGCTCGGGCCCGACCGGCGCCGACCTCACGCCACCGGGGCTGGGGATCTTCGTTTACTGCCTCAACCTGGGGACTGGCGGCGTCGATCCGGTGGAAGTGAGCCAGAACGTCTTCCGCATGGAAGGCGGCATCGGCATCGAAAGCGTGTTCGGGAACGCCGATATCGAAGCGAACTTCGTCGAAGGGGCCGGCTATGGGATCTACACCCGCGGCGATCCGCCCGGGGCGGGCGACCTGATCGCGGACAACGTGATCGGCGAATCCACGAGCAACGGGATCCTGATCGAAAACGACTTCAACGTCGTGATCCACAACGCGATCTACGACTCCAGCGCGGCGGGTGTCCGGATCCAGGACCCGACCGCCTTCCCGATCCTGTCTTCGACCGGCAACCAGATCGGTGGCAGCACGGCGGCGGAAGAAAACACGATCCGCGAAAGCGGCGGCGACGCGATCGAGATCGTCGACGTATCCGCGAGCGAAGACGAGGACAGCCAGAACGGCGTCGGTCGCAACAAGGGCGACGAAAACGCGGGCCTCTTCATCGACCTGGTCGACAACGCCAACGCCGGCGTCCTGCCGCCGACCTTCGCGACCCTGCGGCAGTCGAGCGCGAGCGGCAGCGGCGTGGAGCCGTTCGCGACGGTCCGCGTCTTCCGCAAGGCCGAAGCGATCCCGGGCGAGATCGCCTCCACCCTCGCCGAAACCACCGCCGACGGCAGCGGCAACTGGAAAGCGACCTACCCAGCGGTCCCGACCGGGACGCTCGTCGCGGCGACGCAGACGAGTCCCGAAGGGGGCACCTCGGAGCTGGCGATCAAAGCGGCGTCGGCCGATCCGGACTCCGGCAAAGGCGACAAAGACAAAGACAAAACCAAAGACCCCGAGGTCATCGGCGACCCGCCCTGCGCCTTCACGGCCGGCAAATGCCGCTGGCCGGAAACCGTCATCACCCGCGGGCCCAAGGCGACGACCCGCGCAACCACCGTCAAGTTCAGGTTCTCCTCCGACATGCCCGGTTCGACCTTCGAGTGCAAGCTCGACAAAAAACCCTTCAAGAAGTGCAAATCGCCGAAGAGGTACAAAGGCCTGAAACCGGGCAAGCACGTCTTCAAGGTGAAGGCGACCGACACCAGCGGGAGGGTCGACCCGGTCCCGGCGAAGAAGAAGTTCCGGGTCCTCGCCGGGTCCTAGCCCGCGTCGGTCTGCGGCAGCTTCTCGGTCGGGACACGACCGCCGCAGGCGGCCTCGGCGGCGCTGAGCACCAGCGGGAACTCCTTCTCGCGGAGAACGTCGAGCGGCCTCTGCCAATCGAGGCCCCGGTTGCGGGAACGCAGCCATCCGGCTACCGACGACGGTCGCAGGGCGCCGCTTTGAATCAACTCGACCGCAATCACGCGGAGGTCGTCCAGCCGCGGAGGCCGCTCCGCGTCCCCAGCTTTGCGCCACCTGGCCAGGGTTGCTCTGCTCACCTCGGCGAGGGCCATCAGCTCGCGATCGCGCAGATGAAGGTCCTTCGAGAAGGCATGAAGCTGCTCTGAGAGAGGGCTCGTTTCATGCAGCTTGGCGAGCACCTCCTTGGTGGAGGAATCGAGCGACGGCCGCTGTGCCTCGCTCTGCCGTTGAACTTCCTTGGTTTTTGTCTGCGTGACGTTCATCAGATGACTTTCACAAGGCTGATGCTACATGACTAAGACAGATTGTATACAGCTCTTTGTCAGGAAAGAGAATATTAATGACACATTAACAGTGCTAGCTGTGAGGCAAGACCATGTATTTTAGGCATTAGGAACTGGCAAGGTCTTATTTGGGTTTACGAGTCCGCGCAGGCAGGGAGAGCCGATTTCATCACCACGTCCAGATCAGTTGATCGGTTCGAGGGCTGGGGATCCTGCCGACCTGCGCATCTGCACGACCCGCTCGTACATCGGTCTTGCCCCGGGCCTCTCGATCTATGACTGGGACTCGCGGGAGAGGGTGATCCCGTCGCCTCCGCTGGTCCGGAACGGCCCTTTCACAGAGCTTCGGGCTGCCCCCAGCCCGGCTGCCGCGGTCTTTGGTCTGATGCAGCGACGACGAGCCGGTTCCCCCGATCAATCGATCTGGCAGGCATTGAGGGATGCCCAGAGGGCGGCGATCTACCGAGTCGAAGCGCCGGGGGTGCGGATCAAGAACTGCAGCGCCGACGGCCTCTTTGCCGGCGGCTTGCTCGAGCTCCGCCGCAAGGGAGAGCTCGCCCGCCGAGCCCTGGATTTCGCGACCGAACGCTGGGAGGTGATCGTCACCGCCATGGCCGGTGACGTCGCCGGCGCTTCGAAGAGTGGGGCCGCATCGGAGTGGTCGACTCTCGAGTCCCAGTTCGACGCCAGGGTCGTCGCGGTCGAGCTCCCCGACGACTCCGGCCGGCACGCGATTCGCGCCGACTGGTCCTTCGTCGGGTCCTGCCCACGGCTCGAAGCGCTGGTCTCCAGCGGCGCCCTGCGTTTCACCTACGTCGGCCAGTCGCAGGTGCGGCTGCGGGACCTGCTGACGATGAGGGATGTCCGGGGTCGCAGGGTGGGTCGGCGCGTCGCTTGGTTCCTCGCGCGGGAGGTTCTGCGCGACCTGTTCTCGATCCGGGGCAAGAGCGGCTTCAAGGATTGGCTGAAGCTCGCAACCGCGATGCTCGGTGCGGTCAGCGGCCTGGGGAGTCTGTCCTGGCTTATCGCCCAGTTGTTCGGCTGGCTTAAATAAAGGCTCAGCTAGGCAGCAGGAACGTGCCCGGCGACCTCGGCGCAGGGAGCCACCCAGAGGCGCTTCTCCTTGCGCGCCTTGCCCAGCAAGTCGAGCAGGGCTCCGAGCCGATCCTCGCCCAGCCAGTCGAGCATGAAGGGGTGGAGGATGACGGTGGCGAAACCTCCGTCGGCGGCGAGCTGGGCGAGCTCGGCTTCGAGATAGGCGAGGAAGGCGCCCGCATCGAGCGGATCGGGGGAGCCGGCCATCTCTTCGCGAGCGGCGCTCATCGGCGGGAGGACGCAGGCTGCGTCGACGTGCCGCCACTGGAAGGGCAGCACCGCGACGTCGTGCTCAGCGGTGACGACTCGGCCTTCGGGCGAGCAGTACCGAAGGCCCGCCTCGCGGAGGACCTCGATACCGCCGGCGCCGAGCTGACCGCCGGGTGGGCGGAAGCCGGCGACGGACAAGCCGAGTGCCTCGAAAGCGGCAATCCCACGGTCCAGGTTCTCTGCCTGCTCGGCGGCGGAAAGCTCGCCCCACTGCTCGTGTCGCCAGGCGTGGTAGGCGACCTCGTGACCGTCGGCCGCGATCGCCTCCAGAGACCGTGGGTAGAGCTCCGTGTTGAGCCCCTCGACGAAGAAGGTCGCGGCGACGTCGTGCTCGCGCAGGGCTGCGAGCAACCGCGGCAGCACCCGGGTGGCGGTGAAGTGCTCGCCGAGCGGGGCGCCCGGCTCCGCGCCGAGCTCGAGCTCGGCCGCCTCGCCGAGGTTGTCGAAGCTGAGGCTGAGCGCGCCCCGGGCGCCCCCCGGCCACGCAGTCACGCCGCTAGTCCTCCAGCAGCGCCGCGCTCCAGCGCTCCGGCTCGCGCTTCGCCTGCTCGCGCG
>DASSXC010000002.1:0-4356 GCA_035704205.1 Solirubrobacterales bacterium
GGTCGCCGAGTTCGAAGACAAGACGGGCGTCAAGGTCAACTACATCGAGGACATCAACTCCAATGACGCTTTCTTCGGCAAGCTGCAACCCCAGCTCGAACAGGGGGAATCGGGCGGGCGCGACCTTTTCGTCGTCGCCGACTACATGGCGAAGCAGATGCACGACCTCGGCTACCTGCAGGAGATCGACCACAGCGATCTGCCGACGGTCTTCAAAACCCTCTTGCCCAGCCTGAGGAACCCGCCATTCGATCCGGAGCGGAAATTCTCGGTGCCGTGGCAGGGAGGCATGACCGGAATCTGGGTCGACACGTCCAAGGCACCCGGGATCCACTCGGTCAACGACCTCTTCGACCCGAAATACAAGGGCAAGGTGACGATGCTGGAAGAACTTCGGGAAACGCCTGCGCTGGTGATGCTGGCCGAAGGGGTCGACCCCGCCGAGGCCAGCGCCGAGCAGTGGCTCAACGCAATCGACAAACTCAAGGCGGCCGCCGACTCGGGTCAGATCCGCCGCTTCACCGGCAATGAGTACACCGAGGATCTCAACGCGGGCAACATCGTCGCGGCGATCGGCTGGTCGGGCGACGCCTCGCTGATCGAAAACGAAAACGCCGAATGGCGGATGCCGACCGAGGGCTGCACGCAGTGGATGGAAAACATGGTGATTCCGGTGGGCGCCCCCAACACGGCCGCGGCGCTTGCCTGGATGGACTTCGTCTACCGGCCCGAGGTGGCGGCTGACATCACCAACTACGTCGAATACATCTCGCCGGTGCAGGGCGTCAAGGAACTGCTCGAAAGACGGGGGTCGGACCTGGCCGAAAGCGAGATCGTCTTCCCGAGCGAGACGTTCACCCGCAACTGCACGGGCCAGAACACGCCACCCGATCTGGAACGGGTCAACGAAGCCTGGCAGGAAGTGCTGACCGGGTGAGAGCGAGGTAGCGATGACCCTTAGGCAGCGCCTGGTTCCCTACTGGCTGATGGGTCCGGGCCTGCTCTGGCTCGTCCTCTTCTTCGTCGTTCCGATGTACTTCATGGGCGAACTGGCGCTGCGCTCGGGCTCGCTCACCACCGGCTTCACCCTCACCTGGGATTGGGCGAACTTCCCGGACTCGCTCTCCGGGCATACCGAGCAGATCTTCCGCTCCTTCTACTACGCCGGTACGGCGACCCTGCTCGCCCTGCTGATCTCCTACCCGCTCGCCTACGCGATCGCCTTCCGCGCCGGCCGCTTCAGGCTGCTGCTGCTGTTCGCGGTGATCGCGCCCTTCTTCACCACCTACCTGATCCGCACGATTGCCTGGAAAACGATCCTCAGCGACTCGAGCCCGGTGGTCAGCGTGCTGCAGACGCTCGCGCTGGTGCCGCCCGACGGGAGGGTCCTGGCAACGCCGGGCGCGGTGATCGCCGGGCTCACTTACAACTTCCTCCCTTTCATGGTGCTGCCGCTCTACGCCAACCTGGAGCGGCTCGACCTCCGCCTGATCGAGGCCGCGAAGGATCTCTACTCGTCCTCGGCGCAAGCATTCGTGCGGGTGACCCTGCCGCTGACGATGCCGGGGATCGTCGCCGGCGTCCTGCTCACCTTCATCCCCGCCTTCGGCGACTACATCAACGCCCAGATCCTCGGCGGCACCGGCCAGGCGATGATCGGCAACGTGATCCAGTCGCTCTACCTGACCCAACGCAACTACCCCGAGGCGGCGGCGCTCTCCTTCCTGATGATGGCCCTGATCCTGGCGATCGTCGTCATCTACATCCGCTTTGCCGGGACGGGCGCGTTCATGGGGGACGACGAGGAGGAGGCGACGGCGCGGTGAGTGGGGAGGGACTCCGGTGAGCGGCGTGGGGCGAGCCTGGCATTGGCTGCGGCGCAACGCGCTGCCGGTCTACGCCTGCCTCGCGGTCGCCTACATGCTGATCCCGATCGTCGTCATCGCCGTCTTCTCCTTCGCGGCGACGCCGAAAGGGAAACTGACCTTCGGGCTGGAGCACGGCTTCACGACCGAGTACTGGAGCTCCGCCTTCTCGCTGCCGGAACTGAACGAAGCACTGCTCACCAGCCTGCGCCTGGCCGCCCTGGCAACCGCGATCTCAACCGTGATCGGGACGCTGATGGCGATCGCCCTGGTCCGCCACCGGTTCCACGGGCGGCGGGCCGTGAACCTGCTGATCGTGATCCCGATGGCGACGCCCGAGGTGGTGATCGGCGCCTCGCTGCTCTCGATGTTCATCTACTACTCGTTCGCGCTCGGCTTCTCGACGCTGCTGATCGCCCACGTGATGTTCTCGATCAGCTTCGTCGTGGTCGTCGTGCGCTCGCGCCTGATCGGCTTCGATCGCCACCTCGAGGAGGCTGCGGCGGACCTGGGCGCGACGCCGCTCGCGACCTTCCGCTACGTGACCCTGCCGCTGCTGGCGCCAGGGATCCTCGCCGCGGCGCTGCTCGCCTTCTCGCTCTCGATCGACGACTTCGTCATCTCCAACTTCAACTCGGGCACGACGGTGACCTTCCCGCTCTACGTCTTCGGCGTCGCCCTGCGCGGCATCCCGGTGCAGGTCAACGTGCTGGCGACGATGCTCTTCGCCCTGATCGCCGTCGCCGTCTGCCTGGTCCTCTGGCAGCAGCGCCGGGCCGAGCGGATGGCCGGCATCGTCCGCTTAGAGGAGAAGGTGGCGTGATGCCAGAAGGACGGGAGTCGCCTCGCCGACTGCCTACCACCGCCCGGCGGGCGGTGGAATGGCGTGCCGCTTCGCGGCCCGGGATCACCCGCCAGGAGCCGCTTCGCGAGGCATCGTCGAGGCGACTCCCGTCCTTCTCGGGGTCCGCCGCATGATGCTGCCCAACTACGTCGGCGGGAGCTGGAAAGAGGCAAACCCGGCGGAAGAGCTGGAGGATGTGGATCCGGCGACCGGCACGGTTGTGGCCTTGGTGCCGCTCTCCGGTGCGCAGGAGGTTCGCGAGGCGGTCGAGGCGGCGCGTGCGGCGCAGCCCGGCTGGCGCGCGGTACCGCCGCAGCGGCGGGCGCGGGCGCTGCTGGACCTGCGGGCCGGGCTGGAACGGCGTCGCGAGGAGCTGGTGGCGCTGGTCAGCGCCGACATGGGCAAGACGCTCGCCGACGCCGACGGCGAGGTCGGCCGCGGGATCGAGTCGGTCGAGTCGGCGGCGGCGATCCCGCACCTGCTCAAGGGCGAGACGCTGGAGGGCGTCGCCGACGGGGTCGACGTCGAGCTGGTGCGCCAGCCGGTCGGCGTCGTCGCGGCGATCACCCCCTTCAACTTCCCGGCGATGATCCCGCTCTGGTTCCTCCCCTACGCGATCGCCTGCGGCAACTCGTTCCTGCTTAAGCCATCCGAGCAGGACCCGCGGCCGGCGGCGCTGATCATGGAGATCGTCGACTCGATCGAGGCGATCCCGTCCGGGGTCGTAAACCTGGTCCACGGCGGCCGCGACGCGGTCGAGGCGATCCTCGCCGACCCGGGCATCGACGCGGTCTCCTTCGTCGGCCGGGCCGAGACGGCGCGGATCGTCGCCGAAGGCGCCGTCGCCACCGGCAAGCGGGTGCAGGCGCTGGGCGGAGCCAAGAACTCGCTCGTCGTGATGCCCGACGCGGACCTCGACCAGGCGATGCCGGCGATCATGGGCTCGGCCTTCGGCGCGGCGGGGCAGCGCTGTTTGGCGGGGTCGGTTTGCGTTGTCGTGGGTGATGAGGGGCGGCGAAGCGAGGTTCGCGAGAGCTTGGTCGCCGCTGCTTCGAAGCTGCAGGTCGGACCTGGGGACGATCCGACGACCGACGTCTGCCCGATGGTCTCGGCGGCCGCGCGCGAGAAGATCGCCGCGGCGATCGACCGTGCGGCGGGCAACGGCGCCGAGCTGCTGCTGGACGGTCGCGCGGCGGGAACCGAGGGTGACGGGGCCCGAGACTCGCTCGCCCCCGCCGGGCCCGCCGGCACGCTGCTCGGGCCGACTGTCGCCGTCGCTCCCGACCACGAGTCAGAGCTCGCCCGCGACGAGCTCTTCGGCCCTCTGCTCACCATCGTCGAGGTCGACGATCTGGACGCAGCCATCGACTTCCTCAACGGCTCCCGCTACGGCAACGCGGGCGCGATCTTCACGGCGTCGGGCGAGGCAGCGCGCCGCTACCGCTACGGGGCCGAAGCGGGCATGCTCGGCGTCAACGTCGGCGTGCCGGCACCGGTTGCCTGGTTTCCGTTCGCGGGCTGGAAGGACTCCTGCGACGGGGACCTGCACGCGAACGGGACCGACGCGGTCGACTTCTATACGCGGAAGAAGGTTGTTACTAGTCGGTGGTAGGGGAGGGGCGGGGGTGCCCTCCTGCTTGCTGGGTT
>DASSXC010000003.1:0-14137 GCA_035704205.1 Solirubrobacterales bacterium
CGTGGCCCATCAGGGTGTCGCGCAGGTGGTGGGAGGCGTCGGCGGCCGGGCTCTGCTGGACGCCGACGACGAAGAGCTGGTCGAGGCCGCCGGCGGGCACGTCGACGACGATCGCCATCCCGACCTTGACGGCGGCGTCGAAGTCGGTGAGCCAGGCGGCGTGCTCGCGGTCGGGGGCGTCCTCGTCGGCGGCGAGGACCCCGAGCGGCAGCGGGTTGGGGACCTCCCTGCCGGCCTCGTCGACGACGACCTCGTCGCCGACGAGGCCGAGGAAGCGCCATTTGGTCGGCATCGTCGTCACCCGCGGCGAGCGCCGTTCGTTTTCCTTCCGCAGCTCCGGTTTGTGCGGTGCCCGCGGTCGCGTCGCCCGCTTCACCCAGGCGGCCCGCGCCGGCCCGAGGTGGCGAAGCAGGCGCCGCCAGGATTCGTCGCCCGGCTTGCGCCAGTAGGCCTCGGCGGCGCGCAGCTCGGCTGGGGTCAGCCGCTCGTCGAAGGCGTCGACGTGGACGTCGTCGGGGAAGACCCGGATCTTCAGCCTCTTCGCCCCTTCGAACCGGGTCTCGAGACGCACCGGGAGCAGCACGATCGGCTCCCCGTTGTGGTCGTCGAAGAGCGGTTTCTGGGCGTCGAGGGTGGCGGCGACGGCCTGCCCTGCCCGGGCCAGTTCGGCCTCCAGCCCGGCGATCTCCTCGGCGCGGGAGCGGGCGTGCCGTTCGAGCACGCCGCGCCAGTCCTCGATCGTGTGCCCGTGCTCGTGCTCGGTCAGGGCGAAGGTCCCCGCATCCATCTCCCGCAGCGCCCGTTCGAGTTCGACGCCGGCCCTCCCGTCCGCGGCGCGCGCCGCCTCCAGCCGGATGCGCAGGGCGTCGGCCACCCGGCGCTGGGCGAGGACCTCTTTCATGCCGGCGCCTTCAGCATCGCTTCCGCTGAGACGGCGAGCTGGAAGGGGCGGTTGAAGGCGATCCGAGCGATGTCGGCGGCGTCGACGCCCCAGGCGCCGGGGTCGGGTTTGTCGCGGGTCGGGTCGATCACGGCCGGGTCCGGGTCGGCCACGTTTTCCGGGATCGGCGGCTTGCTTTCGACGATCCTGGGGACGACGAAGCCGCGGTGTTCCGGCGCCCGGTCCCAGTTGAGGTCGGCCCAGTCTTTGAGCTCGAGCTCGCGGGTGTCGAAGCCGAACTGCGTGCCCCGCATCGGCTCGCGCAGGACGAACAGCCATTTGTCGGTGACGGCTTTGTCCGCGTCGAGCTCGAAGCCGAAAAGCGCCGTCTGGTCGTCGACCGCGAGCAGGAACTTCGGCTCCTTCCACTCGCCTTCCCCCTCGTGGGGAAGGAGCTTCGAGGGCTTCGATTTCGCAGCCAGCACCGTCGTCCCGGGGAAGCGGCGCAGCACCTCGGCCCGGACGAGGAGGACGAGGAGGCTCTTGCCGCCGGTTTCGTCGTGGCTGCCGAGATCGCCGCTCAAGGGCCAGCGGGCGATCTCGTCGACGTCGGGGTTGTCGACCTCGGATGGCCAGAAGCGGGTGAAGGCGGATCCGCGCTGGTCGGTCGGGAGCTCGCGCCAGAGCAGCTCGCGGTTGAACTCCTGGTTGAGGCCGACCATCAGCGCCTCGACGAAGGCGGGATTCGTTTCGACCAGGGTCACTCGGTTGGAGGGGAAGCCGTTGATGCCCGGCAGCGCCCATTCCGGCCAGAGGTGCAGCAGTTCGGCGGCGATCGGCATCCCGAAGCGGGGGTGTTCCATGATCGGCCGCAGCGGTCGCTGGGCAGCTTCGTCGGCGACCAGCCCCGGCGCTTCGATCTTCGTCCCGATTCGTTCGACCTGCTGCGCCAACGGCCGCATCCCCTCGCGCACCGAATCGGCCAGCGCCGCCGGATCGAGTTTCCTCCCCTCGAACTGGGTCGGCAGGGTGGTCGTCTCGATCCCGAAGGGTCGCAGGCTCGAGAGGCGGATCGTCAGCGGCGAGGGCACCGATTTGGCGAAGGCGGCGCCGACCGCGTCTTTCACCCCCAGCGCCAGCAGCGCGAACGCTTTCGTGGCGTCGTCGTCGTGCAGGCCGATGAGCGTCTGCTGGCCCGCCATCGTGTCGACGATCGCCGCGCGCGGCAGCGAGGCGGGATCGCCCCCGAACGGGCCGCTCGGGGGAGCTTCCCGCGCCATCACGCAGGCGATCGGGTCCGACAGGGGGCGCTGCGTCGCTTCCATGCAGGAGGAGACGAGCGGGGGCTGGCGCTCGATCGGCATCTCGCTCGCCGCGGCCTTGGTGCGGACCCGCCCGACCCGCCGGGCAAGCCCGCCGCCGCGCCGGGCGAGGCGGCGGAACGAGGTCGAGGCGAGTCCGGCCGGGACGGCCGAGCTCGCCAGCCTCTGCGCCAGCATCTCCCCGTCGCCGACCTCCATCCGGTTCCGCATCGGATCGGCGGCGGTCGTCAGGTCAGCCGGGCCCATCGGCGCCAGGTGCTTTGCCTGGGCGAGGACCGCGGTCTCGTTGGCGAGCTCGGCCGCGGCCAGCAGCCTGTTCGCCTCTCGCACCGCTCCCAGCTGCTCCCACGCCCGCGCCATCAGGAACTCCTGTTCGCGTTCGACGTAGCGGGCGCCGACGGAGGCGGCGAGCCGGTGGCGGACCTCGAGGTTGAGCTGCTGCGGCCAGCCGGTCGGCGGCACCTCCCGCTGGCCGGTGAAGTGCGAGCCGTAGAGGGGAGGGGCAACGGCTTTGTCGTCGCGATCGACCTCGGCGCCGACGTTCTCGAAGCGGGCGCCTGGCGCGTCGAGCAGGGTCGTCAGCTTTTTCGCAAACGCTTCCTGCTTCGCTTTGTCGCTCCACTTCTCGGTGGGGACGACCGCGCCCGGGATCCGCAGCGCGCCCTGCAGAACCGTCGTCACCTCCGCGGGGGGTGGCTCCGGCGGGTCTTTTTCCGCCTCCCGTTTTTCGCTCCGCCAGGGGAGGCTGACGTCGACCGCGTGCGAGCCGAAGCCGGTGTCTTTGGCCAGCTGCCTGGAGCTGATCGGCTCCACCAGCCTCGCCAGCTCCTCGAAGGAGCCGTGGTCGCCGGTGCGAAAGCGCCAGGAGTGGTAGACGGGGAGGCGGACCTCGGACTCGGTGCCGTCCCAGGGGACGGCGTAGGGATCGGCCGGGGCTTTTTCCCCGCCGAAGCCGGCCTCGACCCCGGCCCTGGTCGCGGGCACGACGCAGGCCAGCCACCCTTTGCCGGCTTCGAGCCGGCGCGGGCAGATCAGGCGCGAGATCACCGTCTGCGAGCCGCTGCGGACGTCGGCTTCGATCGCCGCCTTCGGGCCAACCGCGTCCTCGACCCGTGCCTCGGCGTGCGCCCAGGCCCAGACGTCGCCCGGCGCCGGCAGCGCCGCCGCCGGCACCCGGGCGACCGGCAGCGGGTCGCCCTCGATCAGCTCGCCCTCGTCCTCGCGGAGGACCAGGAGGACGATCCAGGGACGCTGCTGCGGGATCGCCGGCGGTGGCGAGAACAGCCACGGCAGGCTGGCGTCGGCGAACTCGACGCAGGCGAGATTCTCGGCCACCGCGTCGAGGGTTCCGGGAGCGGGCTCCTCGCGGATCAGCTGGGTGCGCTCGAACCCGAGCACGTCGCCCGGCCCCAGCAGATGCAGCTGGGGGCCGGTGGCGGTGAAGTCCGCTTTCGCTCCCCCGACTTCACCTTTGACCTTGACCGAGGGTTCGAGCAGGGGCCGGCCCCCGTCGAACTTCTTCGCCTCGTTGGCGGCGCCGACGGTGACGCGGGAGACGAACCAGCGCCGGCTCACAGCATCGCCACCTTGCTCGCCGGCATCGCCAACTGCGTCTCGCGCCAGTGGGAGAGCCGCTCCTCGGGAGCGACGACGCGGGCGAAGTGCTCGCGCCTGAAGTTCTCGAAGACCCGGTTGACGAAGGGGCCGTCCTGCGGGGGCAGTTCGGGCTTGTAGCCGGTCTCGTAGCTGTCGTCGACGCGGTGGGCGGCGCCGAAGTCGACCTCCTTGCTGCTCAGCAGGATCCCGCTCCTGAGCTCTTCGAAGGCCGGGCCGGTCAGCTGTGCGTCGGCCGTCAGGTCGAAGAATTCGGCCGGGACGAAGCTGGCCCTGACCTCGTCGGGGGCGGGGCCGCCGCCGTCGGGAGCGATGTCCCACTGCTGCCTGGTCACCTGGGTGCGGGCGAAGCGAGTGATCGGCCTGCCCAGCGGGACGATCGACTGCGACACGCGGTAGGTGGCATCGGCGTCGACGGCGTTGCCGCCGGCGAGGTCGGCCTTCGCCCTGGGGGTGAGTTTGATTCCGGCGCGCTGCTCGGGCGGGCGCTCCGCCGTCCACGCCCTGGTCTTCTTCAGCGCTTCTTCGATCAGCGGCTGCACGGCCGGCGGCTTCTCCAGCGGCGGCGCGGCATCCCCCCAACTGACGTCGAAGTCGAGCGGGACGTCCCACCAGAGGATCGAGATGCTGCCGGTGCCGAAGGCGTGCCAGCGCGCCGGGCCCTCGAGCGTGAAGTCGAGGCCGATGCCGGCGAGGCGGTGGCCGAAGGCGAGCACGGCGACGCTGGCATAGACGCGGACCGAGAACGAGAAGGTCGGCTCGTAGACGAAGAGGGCGTCGAGCCCGAGCTGGCCCTCGACGCCGCAGCCGGCGATCGTCGCGTCGAGGTGGAGGTTGGCGCCGAACATCACCGCGTTCGAGGTGACCGCCAGGTAGGCCTCGGCGCGGAGGCCGAGGAAGCCGCCGCCGAGGTCCATCGTCAGCCGTTCCAGTTCCGGCACGCCGGGGGGTCGCGTGTAGCGGGGATGGAAACCGCCGGCGGAAAGGACGAACACCGCCCTGCTGCCGCCTCGCGCCAGCAGGTAGATCTCGCCGCTGACCGGCGTCGTCACCACTCGCGAGCCCGCGAGCGAGACGAGGACCTCGGTTTCCGGCACCGACGGGTCGATCCGTCCAAGGACGCTCGCCTGGAGGAGGATCAGCGGCGCCTTCGGATCGGGGATGGCGACGACGAGGCGGCCGAGGACGACGATCTGCGCCGGACCGGGGAGATCGAGGATGACGGCGCCGGAGAGGGTGACGATCCGCCCGCCCCAGTTGAGGCGAACCATCGGCCCGACGACGAAGCGGCCGCGCTTGCGCGGGAACGAGGCTTCCAGCGAGTGAGCGATCTCCCCCGCCCGCTTGACCGCGTCTTCGGGGAAGAGGATGCGGTCGGCGTGGCCGTCGCCGACCAGGGCCCGCAGCTGCTCGACGTCGGCGCGGTGGTTGATCCCGACCAGGCCGCCGACGGCGTCGATCGCGAAGCCGAAGCCGAGCTGGATCCCGGGGTAGGGGAAGTTCGCCGCCAGCAGGGCGAGGATCGAGGTTGGCCGGTCAGCGGTCGGCAGGCCGACGATGCCGAAGGCCTGGGCGCCGAAGACGCCGAGGTCGAGGTCGAGGACGCCGGCGTAACCGTCCGCGGTCTTGAACACGGCGCCACCGCCCCTTACCGGCGGCAGGTTCAGTTCCAGCTCGATCCCGTTCGGCAGCGGCGGTTTCACCTCGGGCAGCTGGCCGAAGAGGTTCTTCTCGAGGCTGAAGGGGAGGTCGATGCCGAGGTCGTCGATCCCGGCGTGGACGGGGAGTCCGGGGAGGTCTGCCGAGAGGCCGAGGGCCGGCCGCAGGCTGAGCCCGTTCGGGCCGGCGCCGAGCTGCAGGGCGAAGCCGTGGGTGGAGACCCCCGGCAGCGGCAGCTTCACCGGCAGGTCGAGCCGCAGGTCGCCTTTGTCGAAGCGCAGGCCGCCGGCGGTGTCGGCGCGGATCGTCAGGTCCCTGACCGGCGCCGAGGCGCGGTCGCCGCCGGCGCCGAGTAAATCGGCCAGCGGGCCGGGCAGCAGCGCCGCTCGGAAGTTGGTCAGGGTGATCGTGAAGGAGAGCGGGGTGGCCGGCCCGACGGTCAGGGCGGCGGCGATCCTGTCGGTAGAGACGCCGGGCCCGGTCGGCATCGCGCCGATCTCCAGCTTCTTCCCTCGCTCGATCCCCAGGGTCACCTCGCCGACCGGCGGGCTGGGCGGCGCGCCCTGGGCTATCTCGGTGTCCCAGACCGTGCCGGAGGAGATTTCGCCCGTCGCTTCCCATTTTTCACCGCCCTGCGTGACGGTCAGTTTCTCGCCGGGGGTGACGACGACGTCGATCTTGGGCGGCGATTCAGGGGTGAAGGCGAGCACGGCTCTGGCGTTGCCTTCGCTGGCGACCAGGGCGACCCCGACCGGTGCCCCCTGGGCCCGCTTCCAGCCGTGCAGCCGCAGTTTTTCACCGTCGGGGAGGTCGCCGACGACGCCGTGGACGAACTTCGCCAGCTCGTTGCTCTGTGGCAATTCGTCGAAGGCGATCAGCAGCCGGCCCTGGAGCGGCGCCGGCGCGTTTTCCTCGGCGGGGAAGTTGGTCGCTTGCTGCGCCAGGTCGGCGACCGATTCCGCCGCGAGCCTCCAGAGCAGGCCGGCGATCGTCTCGAGCAGTTGATTCGGGTTCACGGTGACTGGTACGGATGCTTAAGGTTTGTCAATCATATGAAGATGTTTGCGGTAAAGCAACCGTCACCGGTTGGGGAGGTCAGGTGTTAAGGGCCCGACCGCTTCGCTCCTGCTGAGCAGACGGCTTCTCGCCCCGCCCCGCGCTCGTCACTTCCTCGCTGTGCTTTTCACCCGCGAGATGGGCAGCGAGCTTCAGCTGGGCCAGCGTGCCTCTAGGCCTGGGGCGCCGAGGAGGCGCCGGCTTGCATCTGAGCCACTCGGTCTTCAAGCATGCGCATCAGCAGATCCGCGGTCCGGATGATCTCTGCCGCCTGGACCGGATCCTCTGGCTCAAAATGGCGGTGACTTCCCGGGTTCTTGAACGTTGCCACGAATCCGGCGTATAGGGCTCGCGTTCCCTCTTGCTCGCCAGGATCCTGGTCGGGGTCTGACAGTGGCTTGCCGTTGCCGAAGGCCGCGTTGATCGCATCGACGCCATACAGCTTCTTCGGTTGAGGCGGCAGAGCTTCGCCGACCGCTATCTCGATCTCTCGTGCGGCGTTGAAGATCGCGGTCTCGAACTCGCCGCCATTCCAAGGGGCCCGCGCCTGGGCCTCTATGCGTGGGTGTAGGCCATCCCCCAGCAGCTTGCCCGCTCGCACTCGCGCCAATACCTCATCAACCGGTATCGCGAGAATCTCCTTCCCCTTTGGCGTGATGATTCGCCATTGCGAGTCAGGCCGTTGCTGCGGATCGGGCCCAAGGTAGCGTTGTTGCTCGAGCCAGATCCATGCATCGGAGATCTTTGCGACAACGTCCTCCTTCGCCTGGCGCGGATCCTGACTCCGGTACACGGTCGTAACCCCCGGAGTCGAGGGAGTCACCTCTGCGAAGTACTCGACCGTGAAATTGTGGAGGCCGTGGTTGTTCGGTCCGAGCTCCGTCAGGCGGTGCAGGATAAAAACCCCAAGCTGCTCGCTCGGAATTCGGAGGATCTCCTCGGCCGTCAGCCAGGGCATCGTGGAGATACTAGGGTGACTCCCGCCAGCCTCCACCGGCTCACCGCCAAGCCGAGAGCAGGTAGGCGCTGAGGCCGCTGGCTGCCACCGCGGCCAGCCTTGCCTCGCGGGTTCCCACCTGTGGCGGCGCCGCGTGGCCGTGACCGGCACCCGCGCTGTTGCGGAGCTCCGCCACGCGTTGCACGGTCGCCGCCAGGCTCCGGCCCAGATCTCCGGCTACCTCATCTGTGCCGGCGACGCAGCCGTGGGCCAGCTTGAACAGTCTCGGCAGCGCCGCCTTTTCTTCCACCTCCATGCCGCCGCGGGCGATCACCACCTTGCAGGACGCCTCTATCAGATCCTTCGAGGCGCCCACCGCGGCGGGGCCGCGCCCGCCGTCCAGCGCAGCGCGCAGCGCGCCCAGCGGCTCACCCACCGCTCGCCGCTCCGCCTCGCTCATCCACGCCGGCAGCAGCACCGGTCGAATCGCTCCCAGGGATGCGTCGGTCAGCTCCTCGCGTCGGCGACGACGCACGGCATCCGCCTCGCTGTGGCCGGTGCTGGTCACCATGTAGTCGTTGAAGCGATAGACCTCCTGCGGGGTCCAGTCCCCGACCGGAAGCGGGCGGGGATCGCCGAAGCTTTTCGGGCCGTGCTTGACGAAGCCGAGGTTCACCAGCTGCCCGGTCCAGCGCGCCGCCGTCTCCACTCCGGGCTCGACCAGTCCGGCCTCCCGGGCGATCGTGTGCAGTTCGGCGCCCTGCGGGACTACACCGAGCGGGCTGACGCGCACATGGTCGTCGAGCGCCGTCAGGAAGTCGAGGTGATTGGCCACCCATGCATCATCGCGCTCCGCGCTGGATGCTGAGCGTCCGCTCCGAAGTGGGTTTGTCCGATGCTCAAGAATCTTTGCCAGGATGAAGTAGAGTCGTCCGACGATGAGCGGGCGAGCCGCAGACCTGTCACGAACCTGGTCATTCATGAACAGTCACCTGCGGGACGGCGAGAAGGGCCATTGCCACACATGCGCAGGCACTTTGCTGCGCCCCGATTGGACAACGCGGGATTTCGTCGCCGCGACCCAATCCGAGACGCGTGACGCCTTCTTCTTCGGAAACCAGCGGGTCATGGTCTTGATGCCCCGGCCGGCGAAGCCGATGGGTCTGCGCCGAGCCTTCCGCGCGGCGAGGGGGGATCGCGACGCATTCGGAGACATGCGCGAGTTCGCTCGCGATGCGGTCACCGGCTTCACCCTGTCCCCGGAAGCGCCGCTCGAGGGCACCCAGATGCAGATGCTGTTCAAGGGCGACTTCAACTGGCTGACCGTCAGGCTGGCAGGCGGTGAGGAGCTGCGCATGCTTCTGGACGAAGTCGCCGACCCGAACGGGGATCTCGAAGCGAGGCTCGACGACTACTTCTCGGGTGGGAATATCTAGCTGACCCGATCGGTTTCGGCGCGGGCAGACGGAAAGGAGAGGGTATGGCTGCGGATGAGGTGTTGATAGATGCGGTGGAGCGAGGCTATCTTGCCTCGGGCTCCGAGAGGGAGCGGGAAGACCTCTTTCGTGTGTTGTCGGTCTTCAAGGATGCTCTGCTTAGGGAAATCCACGCCGACGATACGGCCGGGGTCATGGCCCTGTCCTACACCATCCGCGACGGCAAGAATCTCGGCGCGGGTGTGATCCTCACCCTCGACGACCGGGTCCTCTTCGGGTGGATGAAGGGCCTGCTCAAGAAACCGGTGATCGAGGCGATCCCGCTCTCGTCGATCACCGGCGTCGAGCAAGGGGTGAGACCCGCCAGCGGGCGCCTTCGCGAAAATCGCACCATCACCATACGGGCGGCGAGCGAATGGGAGATGATCTGCTCCCCCGACGTCCCCGACGGCGCGCCCCTCTACGGATTGCTCACCGATCTGCTTTCGGGCAAGGTGAAGGCGGATCAGCTGCCGGACCTCGAGTCTCAGTGGAAGGAACCCCACTGAGAGGCGCCCCTGGTCAGTGCAGCACGACGGAGCTCGCTTCGACGACGAGCTCCCTGTAACCGTAGTCCGATTCGGCGATGCTGACGACTTCGCCTTCGACGTGCGCGGTCGAATCGGGATGAATGTCGAGGTCGGGATCGCCGTAGATCACGGCGGTGAAAAGGAATTCGTCCTCGGGAACGTGATCGCACGACATCGTCAGTTCGATCGCGTCGGCGGTGCGCGTCGGCGCGGTCGGCCAGGCGACGACGCATTCGTCGTCAAACGAGGAACCGACCTCGAGTGAAGGGGTCGGTGACGGCGGGGGCGGGGGCGTGGGCGCCACCGTCGGCCTCGCGGGGGGCGACTTGGAAGATTTCTCGACTGGCTGTCGATCCGCCTCGAGCTCGATCGGTGGTGAGTGGAGGACCCGCGAGACGTGCTCGGGTTGGGCGTCCAGCCACTTGGCGAAGGTCACACCCGAGAGCAGCGCGGCGGCGAGCCCCTTCGCCCCGCCCGTGACGACTGCCCGTCCAATGGCGAAGTAGACGTCGCGCGTCAGTATCTCGAAGCAGCCGATCTGGTCGATCCAGTTCCTATTCTGGATGCATCCCTTGTACTTGTCGAAGTCGTCATCCACCTCGTGGACGAACGACGTGAAGGCGCCGACCACGGCCTTCGTCTTCTTCTTGCCGGCGGGGAAGAAGGTGTCCGCGGTCGTGGCGATCGCGTAGAAGCCACCGGAGGATGAGCCACGGACCCCGACGCTCGCCGACCCCCGGCCGATCGAGATGCGCAGGGTGTCTCCCGGGAGCAGGAGGTTGGGGTCCTTCGACTGAAGGCGCGTCGCGTCCGCCGCCAGGTCAAAGGCAGCGCTTCTCCTGCCGAGCCGCCTGGCGTCGCCACGCAGGTCGACGGTCAGCGCCAGGGTGAGGTTGTTGCGGAGGACGAGGGTCTTGCCGTCGAAGCACGCCTCGATCGCGAAGCGCGAGGGGATCGTCCCGCGGCTGGAGTCCATGTGGCAGAGGCCGCCGGCCGGTCCGGCGTGGGCTGGCGGGGGGGCGACGGTCTGGGTCACTGTGCAAATCGTCGCTGCGCCGAGCAGCGACAAGAGGAGTCTCAGCCGCGGGGAAATCGACAGACTCCTTGGAGCTGCTTGCCGAGGGCGTGCAGGGAGGCGGCGACGCGGTTCGTCGCGCCATCGGCCCACGGGTGGGCGGCCAGCGAGCGAAGCGCTCGTGCGGTCACCGCAAACTCACGGTGCAGGTGCCGGTTCTCAGGCGCGAGCCGGGCAAGCGAGGTGGCGGCTTCCCTCAGGTCGTCCCGGGCGCCGTCGGAGGCCGACGACGGTTCGGCCAGCTCCGCGAAGGTGCCGCCAAGATCGGTCAGGGCCTCGGACTCCGTCATCTCCGCGCAGAAGTCGGGGGCACCCTGCGGCGCCGTGGCGACGGCCCCGCCGGGGACTACGGCGGTCGAGCCTTGGTCCGATGAGCCGCAACCGGCGAGAGCGACGAACGCGACCGCCGTGAGCAACGCCAAACCGTTTCGAGTGGCCACAAACCTCCCCTGTCGCGGCAGAGCACCGTATCGAGACCGGCCAAGGGTACCCGAGGGGGTGGTCGATTGCCGCAGGGGGACAGGAGCAGTACATCGACATGCAGCGGACCGTGCTCCATGTCGGCGCCTACCGTACGGTCATACTGCCGGGTATGACTCATATGTCGTGGACTTGCACACGTCAGACAGTCGATCGACATGCCCACACCTCGACGAGACCCCACGGACGATCACTCCCGCACGCCGTCGCTGATACGCCCGCGTGAACTTGCGCGGGCGGTGACCCCGCTGGAGCTGTTCTTCGACCTGGTTTACGTCTTCACGGTCAGCCAGCTCGCGCACCATCTGCTTGGACATGTCGATGCCCAGGGTATGGCCGAGACGCTGGTCCTCACCCTGGCGGTGATGTACGCATGGTTCATGACGGTCTGGACGTCGAACTGGCTCGATGCCGACCGCCAGCCGGTTCGGTTGCTGATCCTCGGCCTGATGTTCGCCAGCCTGGTCATGTCGACCTCGGTCTCGGAGGCGTTTGGCGACCGCGCCTGGCTGTTCGTCGTCGGCTACCTCTCGATCCAGGTCGGTCGCACGGCATTCGCCGTCTGGGCCTTTCGCGGCCATCGCCTGTACAGGCACTTCGCGAACGCCCTGGTCTGGGAGATCGGTACCGGGCTCGTTTGGATCGCCGGAGTCGCGGCGGAGGGCGACGCGCGACTTGCTCTCTGGGCCGTCGCCACGCTGATCACCTATGGCGGTGTGATCGCCGGCCATCCGCTGCCGGGCCGACGAAGCCCCTTCAGCTCCGACAGTCAGATATACGCGGAGCACCTGTTGGAGCGCTTTCGCCTCTTCTTCCTGATCGCGTTGGGGGAGACCGTGCTGACGCTCGGCAACGCGTTCGCCGACGAGCCGTTGGCGGCGGACCGCCTCCTCGTCCTCGCCGTCGCTTTCACCGGTTCGGTGGCGCTTTGGTGGTGCTATTTCCACCGTGCCGAGCAGGTCGGCGTCAGGGCGGTGAAGGAGACGGACAGCCCGTCTCGCCTGGTCGGCTGGGGCAACTACACCCTGGTCGCAATGGTCATCGGCATCATCGCGATCGCCGTCGGCGACGAGCTGGCCATCGCCCATCCCCACGACCCGACCACCCTTGCGATCTCGGTCCTCGTCTTCGGCGGCCCGGCGATCTTCCTCCTCGCTCAGCTCGGCTTCATGCGCCGGGCGACGGGCACGGCGCCCCGGTCAAGGGCGATCGCCTGCCTGGCCCTGCTCATCCTGGCCTTCGCGACCGCCCCACTCGACCTCCTGGCCGCGGTCGTCGCCGCGACGGCGGTGCTCGTGGCGGTCGCTTTCAGCGACACCCGGGCGGAACCCGAGCCGCCGAGTGTGTCCATGGCGGAGGCATAGGCTCGATCGACCGACCCCGAGGAGGAGGCCGGCGCCGCCCTTCGACGCCTGCACCGAGAGTGCGCGGCAGCGGCTACCCTGTGCCCCGGCGCGGCGCCTTGGCGGAGTGGCTACGCAGCGGCCTGCAAAGCCGTTTACACCGGTTCGATTCCGGTAGGCGCCTTGATGAATGCCCCGCAAAAGCGGGGTTTTCGTTTTTTTGCCGAGAAAACCGTGTCCCCAACGTGTCCCGAAACAGGTCTTGCTGGGGACACCGAACGCTGGTCTAGACTTCTCCTATGGCCACGCGAGATCGCGTAATCCATGTCCCCTCAGACGCCTATGACCGCTTGGAGCGCGAAGCGGGACGGCGTGGCGTGCAGCCGGACGCCCTCGCCACCGAGTTGCTGGTCGCCGAGCTTGCGCCGGCAAGCTCCGACCTTGACAGCATCCTCGCCGACCTGGCAGAGGTTCGCAGTCGGGTTCGAGGCCCGGTCGATGCCGTCTCAGTTGTCCGCGAAGGCCGCGAAGAACTCGAGCAGCGCGGCCTTTGACGGTCGTCCTCGACTCGAACGTCGCCGTGGCGCTCGCGCTCGACGCCGAGCGCGCGCCGACCATCGAGGAACGGCTCCGCGGCTGGGAAGACGCCGACGAGGCCCTTCATGCTCCATCGCTGTTTCGCTTCGAGGTCGCCAACGCGCTGACGCGCAACGTGGTGGCCGGAAAGATCGATTCTTCAGACGCCAAGGTCGCCTGGCAGAGGATCGCGGCGATGGAGATCAGCCTTCATGGATTGACCGACGGGCCAGCCGTGATCGGCGTCGCCCGAAAGCTCAAGCGGGAGAGCGCCTACGACGCTGCCTACATCGTTTTGGCCCAGGAGCTGGAGGCCGAGCTATGGACACTCGACGGCCCCTTGGCCCGCAACGCGGCCGGCACCGACCTTCCCGTCCGCCTCATCGAGACGAAGTAATCCGGCTACAGACAAAGCCCCAGACGGGGGGCAAGAACCGCCGTCCGCAGCCACTCCGCCTCAGGAGCGGGGTAGAGCCCTTTGGACGGCAGCCGACCACGCACACACACGATGTGATGCGTACGTGGTCGGCTGCGTCGTCGGGCGACGAATTGAGGCGAAGTGGCTGCGGACGGCGAGGCGGGCGAGGGTCCAATTGGTGGCAGGGGACGTTTGGAAGGGGGACGGAGAACGACCCAGAGGAAACGACTGTTGAGAGGAGGAGTGGAGGCGAGAAATAGAGGAGGGGAGGTAGCCCCGAAGGTGCGGCGAGGAGGGACGGGGGAGAGGTTGATCCGGTGAGTGTGTAGAGGCCCGTCGGAGCTGGGGTATCGGGGTAACCGGGAGATGCGTCTTGCCGGTGATGGGGAAACGACGCCAAGCAGAGACAGATCCCAGGGCTGCGCCTACACCAGGCCCGCCATACCTATGCCTCGTTCATGATTGCGGCCGGCGTCAACGCCAAAGCCCTCTCGGTCTTCATGGGCCATTCCTCGATCAAGGTCACGTTCGACCTCTACGGCCATCTGATGCTCCGCTCGGAGGCCGAGGCGGCGGCGCTGCTCGATGGCTTCCTCGACCAGCGCACTGGCTGATCTCTCTGTACGACCGACTGGCGAATCATCCTGTCTGACCGTGGCGTCTGCGAAGAAGGAACTCAAGGAGATGCGCGAGGCCGAAAGGTAGGGGTGGCGGGTCGGCAAGACCAAGAAGGGCCATCCGCAATTCTTCGTGCCTGATGGCGAAAACATCG
>DASSXC010000004.1:0-17366 GCA_035704205.1 Solirubrobacterales bacterium
CTTCGGCGGCGATGGCGTGCGAATCGAGCAGGCCGAGACGGTCGCGCACCTCCGTGTAGCCGGAAAAGAGCGCTGCGACGTCGCCGAGGTAGGCGGAGCTCTCCAGGCTGCCCGCCCCGGCTTCGAGATCCGCGGCCTCGAGACCGGCCTCCTGCAGTTCGCCAAGCAGGCGCTCGAGAGCGAGGGCGAAGCCCGGATGAAGGGCCGAGCGCCCCAGTGGACCGAGCCCGTCGCGTCCCTCGACGGCCGCGACCGACACGGCGCCCAGGCGCTGCGCCGGAGTCAGCTCCGCCCCGGTCGGGGCGCCGTCGGCGGTTGCCACCGCTCGGAAGAGGCCGCCAAAGGTCATCACGGTGGCGCCCAGCACGGCGCCGTCTTCGCTGATCTCCCGCTCGAAGCTGTAGACGTCGTCGACCGTCGGCACGACGAGGACCGGGTCCCGCTCCAGCACAGCGCCGAAGCGCTCCCGGATCAGGCCGGCGCGGCCCGAGTTGGGGGGTCCGTGGATCAGATTCAGTGCCATGGCGTAGGCAACCCAGCATAGGAGCGCCCCCGGCGTGCCCAGATGTGTCGCAAAGCCGTTACGCAAAGCCGCAAATGGCGCGATTTCACCAGTCGCTTTGCCGTCTTGCGCCCTCTCTAGATTTGAGCGCAGCAAATGGCTCTCTGCTTCGTAGACCCCGCTGACGCCATCCGCGCGATCGCCGACTCCGTCGGCCGCGAGGCGCGCCGGCAACTCCTCGGTGAGGCCGTCCGCTCCTGGGTCGACGAGATCCCCGACGACGAGCTCGAGGTCCACTACGCGAAAGCGCTCTCCGAGCTCGACGAGCACGACCTCTCGATGCTGGCCGCCTGGCACGGCTCGCTGGAGCTCGGCCAGCCGGTCCCCAACCGCGACTTCCTGATGGGCGCCTTCGGCTCGCTCGGCGAGAATCGCCGCGAGGCCCTCAAGCTCGCCGCCGGCTTCCGCGGCGAGGAGGCCGTCGACGCCGGCGTCACCGAAGACGACGCCCTCGAGCTGGTCCTGGGCCTGCTCTCCCAACCCCGCCTGATGGAGCTGGCCGTAGAGGCCGTAGAGCTCTACATCTGGGACCGCGCCGGCTCAGACAACTAGCGCGGCAGCCCCCGGGTGCGGCGGGCAGCGCGGGCGACGTGCCAGTGACACGTCGCCGGCGCTACCTACTCAGGCGCCCTTGCTGACTGAGCGGGTGGGAAACGTCTCCCTGATATCGATCAGCATCAAATCACCTCCTCTCGGCAGATGAAATAAATAACCTGATCACTTAAATCAGATATTGGTTTCGTGCGCGACCCCGCCGGGGCGTCGGCTCAGGCGAGGGAAGCGCGTACAGCGGCGATTGCCTGCTCGGTGTCCTGGAAGTGGACTGCCGTCATTCCGGCCTTTTCCGCCCCTTCGCAGTTGACCAGGACGTCGTCGACGAACAGGCAGGACTCTGCCGGCATCGCGATTCGCTCCAGGGTCAGGGAGTAGATCTTCGATTCGGGCTTGCGGCAGCCGACGAACCCTGAGTCGACGACCGTCTCGAAGATCTCGTCGACCGGCAGCATCGCGCGCCACAGCGGCTCCCACTCCTGCACGTTGTTGGTCAGCATCGCCATCTGGTAGCCGGTCTCCTTCAGCTCGCGCATCAGGTCGATCATCGCCGGGTTCGGGTTGAGCGCCTCGAAGTAGATCTCTTTGAAGCGATGCATCTCGGGACGGTGGCCGAGCAGTGGTTCCAGGCTGTCGGTGAGCTTCTCCAGGAAGGCGACCTCGGTGATCTCGCCGCGCTCCATTTCGAAGAGCGGGTTGTCGCCGTTTGCCTCGGTCGCGGCCTGCATCGCCTTGCCGAGCACCTCGGTCGTGATGCCCGTCTGATCCTGAAAGGCCATGAAGGACTGCACCAGGGGCGTCGTCAGGACGCCGCCGAAGTCGGAGATCACAGCCTGGATGCGTTTCCCTGGCTCAGCCATCGCCACGTACCAACTCGTAGTGCCCGAGCCCCTCACGTCCCTCGACCGACCAGCGGAAGAAGGCGATGTCGGACTCGATCCCCGGCTGGTGGACTTTGGCGGCGCTGATCAGCGTCCCGGCCCCGCGCAGAAGCTGACCACCTTCGCCGTCGGCCCACAGCTCCAGCGTCGCCCGGCGCTGAACGCCATCCGGCCCGTACTCGGTCGAGAGCAAGGTCTCGCTGACCTCCACCGGGGCGCCGTCGGGATCGCAGAGAACCGCCGTCACCTGCTCGTCGCCGTGCCCGCCAGACCCAGCGGGGCGTGAAGCGCTCAGCGCCAGCAGTCCCCCGTCGGAGAAGACGATCCCAATCGATCGTCGCAGCACTCGGTCGTGGTCCTCACTCATCTCGCGGCAGCCTATTCTCCCTGGCTGGTTTGGAGCCAGCGACGATCCGTACCGCCGATCCGGAGCGCGACAGCGCGGCATGCGTCGCGATCTACGCCCCCTACGTCGAGTCCGGCGCCACCTCCTTCGAGGAAGAGGCGCCCGACGCCGCCGGCTTCGCCAAGCGAATCGCAGACACCGCCGCAACTTACCCCTGGCTGGTCGCCGAGCTCGACGGCGGGGTCGTCGGCTACGCCTATGCGTGCCCGCACCGCTACCGGCCGGCCTACCGCTGGGCGGTCGAGGTATCGGTCTACGTCAAGGCCGGTGAGCAGGGGAGGGGCCACGGGCGGGCGCTCTACGCCGAGCTCGCCGCGCGGCTGCGCCGGCAGCGCTTCCACGTCGCCTGCGCCGGCATCACCCTGCCCAACGAGGCCAGTGTCGCCCTGCACGAGAGCCTTGGCTTCGCCCTTGTCGGCGTGTACCGCAGGATCGGCTGGAAGGACGGAGCCTGGCGCGACGTCGGCTGGTGGCAGCTCGAGCTGCAGCCGCCGGGCGACGGCGTGCCGGCGGAGCCGCTGCCGCCCGATCCCCGGCCCCGGCTACCATTGTCCGATGACTGAGAACCAGACCGAAGTACTGACCGAGGACGATGTGCTCGAGGCGCTCGAGGAGGTAATCGACCCCGAGCTGGGACTCGACTTCGTCTCGCTCGGCCTCGTCTACGACGTCGACATCGAGGGCGAGGAAGTCTTCGTCACCTTCACCCTGACCACCCCGGCCTGCCCGATAGGCCCCCAGGTCTCAGAGCAGATGAAGGAGTTCGTCGGCGACCTCCCCGGCGTCAACGCCGTCCACCCAAAGATGATCTTCGACCCCCCCTGGTCCCCCGAGATGATGACCGACGACGCCAAGTTCGCACTTGGCTTCTAGGCAGAGTTTGCGGGGTCATAAGGGGTCAGTCTGTCCCATCCCCACCGAGCAGCGATGCTGGGAAGCTGATGCGCGGTGGCCCATGACCCCGCTGGACATCAGAACCCCCGTTGCTATGCGCGAGAGCTGGGTGGCTGCTCAAGAGCGATTAGCCGAGAGCATTACATCTCCAAGTCGGTGCCCCTAGCAGGGGGAAAGCCTCGGATAGGGGGCTTGAGGTTTCAGGACCCCGAAACGCTTCAGAGCTTCGGGGTCGAAGGCATGACCGCAAAGATTCTCTGCGAACCCCACAACCACGATCTCAGCCCTCTCGATACAGAGGCGGCACGTTTCTTCTCGACGCTGCGGGATTTTGATCGTGACCTGCGTGATGCGGCTGAGTCGAAAACGACTGAGGCATCTATCGATGGAGCAAAGCTGGAGCGTTGGATGCTCAAGCTGCTTGCGGGTCTCGTCTATGGAGATTTGATCAGCTCGGCCACGCTTCGCCGCGAAACCCCGTGGCTGGAAATTCTGTTTGGGTTGGAGGGATGGCCCCCTGGCTGGGGTTTCCATTTCGTGGCTTCCGACGAGACTCTTTATTCATTTGACGGGCTGGAGGTCTCTACTCGGACCGTTGAGGATGAAGTCTGGGCTGCCGAAATGGGTGTCGCTGGCTTGAAGTTCTACCTGTGCCTTGGGAAGCCTGAAGGCAACCCCGCGCTGCTCCGTCGACCAGCCGGTCTTGTGATGCGGCGAGCCGACCGCGACGCATATAAGCGGCTGACGTTCCAGTGGCCATCGGATCCGGATACGGATTGGGTGGAGCTGACCCGAGTTGGTCAATACGACGGGCCAAGACCGCAGGATGGCGGCTACAAGGAGGAGTAGTTTCAACCCGCGCGCAGAAGGGATTTAGTTGTCGGACCTGGCCAGGTAAGCGTCCAGCATGGCTCGGGCTTCGACCTCGCTGCCCGGCATTAAGTGCCCGTAGCGGTCGAGCGTGATCGTCGCGTGGCCGAGGTAGGTGCTCAGGGTCTTGGGATCCCGCTGGTTAGCGGGTAGGTCGAGTGATGATCTCGTGGCCGTCGGGATAGACGATTGCGAGCGGCCGGTGCTCTGTCGCAGCTTCAGTGAGGGCCGTCCCGAAGCCCTCCTGATCGGCGGCGAGGAAGGTGGTTCCCTCGGGATAGCGATCAGGATCGAGCACGGCTTCGATCAGCCGCTCGTTGGCGATTTCGCCCGCCCGGGTGAACTCGCTGCGCTTCAACCTCTCCACGATCTACGCAGCGAGCTTGTCGCCGCTCGCCGTGCCTGCCGCGTGGAACTCAGTCACCCACTCGCGGGGGACGAAGGTCGGGCGGTCTTGCTTGCGCCGGATGTGCTCGGCGAGCCACAGGAGGCCGACGACGACCGCAAGGACTGGCCCGGACGCGGTAGGGGGCCGAGCGACGACATCCGAGCCGTCCGGGAAGACGATGGCAATCGGTCTCCGCTTCTCGATGGCCCGAGACATCGACACCGAAGCATCGGGCGAATCGGCAGGGATCAGCACGGTCCCATCCGGATAGCGCTCGTCGCTGGTGGGATCGACAGCGATTTCGCTCAGGAGGTCGAAGGCGGCGTCGGTGCCCGCGCTGTTCTTAATGCGAGCTGGCTTCTCCATGATTCGATATCGCTTCCCAGTACGTTGAGGTGGACGATCCTAGGGTCGATAAACGGCCTCTGGGGATTATGCATTGCATAAGCTTCGGCAGTGGAAATCGAGCGCTTCGTCTGGACTGACCACGCCGAACGTCGCCTTCGGCAACGTAGGCTCGATGCCTCCGATGTCGAGCAGGCGATCGTGGAGCGCCACGCCGAGCGGGAGGTCAACGACGGCCGCGCCGAATGGCTCATCGGCGGGAGGACGCCAGAGGGCGTCGCCTTCGAGGCGATCTACGATCACCCCCACGGAACCGACCAGAGCGCTGTGCGCATCGTCTCGGTCTGGAGGCTCGATCTCTAGTCGGTAACCCCTGCTGGCGCTACCCTAGACAGAGCAATGTTTGCCTACTACGACTCAGACGCCGACATCGCCTGGTTCCCGACCGGGGAGTCCGACGACGTTGTCAGTGAGCGCGTTCCTGGCGGCCTTCGCGATTACGATCGCGCTAGCCACAGGCTGGTTGCAATCGAGGTATGGGACGCGAGCACCCGCCTTCCTGCGAGCATCCTGGAGGCGCTACCGGCTCCTGGCACTCCCCATCGCGCTGCAGCTTGAGCAGCTACTTCTCGAGTTTTTCAGCCAATTTCGCCAGCACCACCGCCGAGGCATCCAGCGCGCTCGCAATCGCTTCAACGGTGTCCCGTCTCGGATAGGTACGACCCCGCTCCATTGGCCCAGGGTGCCTGCGGACACGCCCGCCGCTACAGCCAGGGCCCCTTCCCCGCTGCTATCAAAAGCAGTCGATTCGCAGGGCCGTTATGTCCGATCTCCCGCGATGATGTCCGAGGATTCGAGGGCGAACTGCCGGAAGGCCCACCAGGCCGGCTTCGGCCTGCCTTCGCGGTCGAGCAGGCCGGCTCCCTCGCAGAAGGCGCAGCGGGGGTCGGCGGCGACGCCGTCCTGCCAGGTGAACCAGTCGGCACCGGCGATCCGCCAGGCCCGCCGCTTCGACAGCAGCAGGCGCAGGGCGTCGTGGGCGAAGCTCGCCTGGCCGCGCTCGCCGAGGACGAAGGCGGACTCGATCCGCCCCTGTGAGGCGACGCCGAACTCGGAGACGAGAAGCGGCGTGCCGGAGTCCCCGGCTGCATCCATGATCGTCCTCGCGTCCCTCACCTGGATCTCCATGCGACGTACGTTGCTTGCGTAGGGATGGACGGCGACGACGTCGAAGCTCCGGCGCACCTCGGGCACCCTGTAGAGCCGGCGCAGGAAGACCCGGGGGAGGAAGCCGGCGCCGACGGGGGCCACTCCGGCGGCGACGATCGTCGCCCGCGGGTCTTCCCCGCGGATCGCCTGAGCCGAGATCTTCAGCATGCGGGCGTAGCCACGCGGCGAGGGCCGGGGCCGCCAGAAGAGCTTGAAGTTGGGCTCGTTCCAGATCTGCCAGCTATTGACCGGAAGCTGGGCGGCGCGACCCTTCCAGAACTCGCCGCCGTGCCCGTAGCGGGCGACCAGCAGGCGCAGGAAGGAGGCCCAGGCGCGCCGGGCACGCGCGGTCGCGAGTGGTGGGCGCGAGGAGTTCGGGCTGATCCAGGGAGGCGTGCCGTAGACGAACGGCATCACCCGGACGCCCCGTTCGGCCGCGGCGCCCAGCAGTGCGTCGTAGCGTTCGAAGTCGCGGACCCCCGGCGCCGGTTCCAGCTCGAACCAGTACATGGGGATCCGCAGCGTCCCGACCACTCCCTCCATGCGGTCGAGGTCTCGGGCGGATAGCGGCCCCTGCGGAACGACCCCGAAGAACTTCCGCGGGACCGGCTTCGCGGTCGCCGGCGCGGCAAGGAGAAGCACCACCGTCAGCGAGATCAACCCCGGAGCGACGACCCGCCGGAGCCCACCACGCCTCATCCGGCTGGGTCGACGACCCGGAACAGCTTCGGTTCGGCGGCGCATCCCTGGCGGCAGAAGGGGATGCCGCGGTCGAAGACAAGCGCCGCCCGCGGCCCCTGCGAGAAGATCTCCAGGCCTTCTTCGTTGGACGCATGCGGGAGGTCGACCCGGCCGAAGCCGCGGTCGGAGCGGCCGTCGCGACGCAGGCGCATCACCTTGTAGCCGCCCCGCCGCCCGCTCGCGTAGCCGGTCACGAGAGTCCCACCGCGCTCGTCGGCGATCGCGTCGGACACCAGGAAGCGCAGCATCCGCACTCCGCGACGGCCGAAGCCGGGATCCCTTTTCCCATTGCGGAGCAACCTGACCGCGACGCTGTGGGGGTAGTCCCCACCGAAGACCTCCACCCGGCCGTCCGGGCGGAGGACGACGGCCGATTCATCCCACCCGACGTCTTCCTCGCGCGTGCCGTAGAGGCCGTGCAGCGCGCGCTTGGTGGCAGCCCCGTACTTGCGCTGGAGATGGCCGCGCTTGGACATCCGCTGGACGAACGGCTTCGAGGGGAAGCGGCAGCAGACGGATCCATGGAGCAACGCCCCGCCGCTCGGCTCGACCTCGGCCAGGGGGGCGTAGAAGCCCGGCATCGGGTGCCGGACGATGCCGTCGCCGCCGAAGCCGCGGTCGGGGGACCCGTTGCTGCGCAGCCGCGCCATCACCCAGATCACGCCCCGGAAGGGCGAGGCCTGCTTGAATTCGGCGCTCGCGACCAGCAGCGGCCTGTCGCCGGGCCCGACCTTCAGCGAGCCCAGAGAGCAATCGCAGGGCACGAAGACGGAGCCCGATTTGCCGAAGGGCCGGTCGGGCCGCCCGTTGGGCCTGAAGCGCTTGATCACGACGCCATCCTCCTCTTGGAGGGCGACCAACGGCCGGCCGGCGGAGTCGACGGCGAGGTCGGCGTTGGTGTCGGTCACGCCGGCCCCGACCCGCCTGCCGCCGCCGAACCCCCGGTCGAGCCTGCCACCGGGGCGGTACCGCCTCAGGTAGATCCGGTAGGAGCAGTCGCTCCGCTGGCACACGTCGGATTCTTCGGTGAGGAAGATCCCTCCTTCGGGCCCCACGCGCACCACCCCCAGGGACACGAAGGGACCGTTCCCCGCCCGCACCCGGAGGTCGACGACGCCGTCGTCGCCGAAGGCGACATCGAGGTGACCGCGGCCGAGCGCCGCCGGGGCGGCAAGCGCCAGCAGTGCACCACAGGACGCGAGAACCGCCAGCACACAACGAACCACCTTCACCTCAGACCTCCCCCGTCGCTCGCTCGTCGGCGATTCAACCCCCGTGAACGCGGGGAGTTTCGGTGCGCCCCGCAGAAGTACCTATCCCCGTTCCACGGCTGTCTGCATCCTCACCGGTCTCGCGAGGCTGTCCGGGTATTTGGCGCCCTTACCGCGGTGCTCTGAATTCTTCTTCGGCCGGCGGCGGGGCTTCTTCCGCTGGGGGTTCGGCCACTTCCGGTTCGGGGGTTTCCGGTTCTTCGGTTTCGTCGGGAGTTTCCAGTTCGGTTGGAGCTTCCGGTTCTTCGGATTCTTCGGTTTCCTTGGATTCGCCTTCTCCTTCTTCGCTGCCGCTCCCTGATTCCGAACCTTCCGTCCCCGCTTGACTTTCACCGTCCGTCCCGCCTTCTTCGCCGCTCCCTTCCTGCTTTGCCGGCGTGTCTCCACGGCCTCCCGTGGCCGGGTCCTCGTCGGCGACCGCGGCACGGCCGATCAGACCGCCCGCGAGGAGCAGCACGGCACCGAGCGCTCCGATCGCCGCCATGTTCATCAGGCGTTGGGTCACCATCCGGTGGGCGCGATTCAGGACCGCGGACCAGTCGGGAGGCGGCGTGGCTGCCCCGTTCATCCCGCTCCTCCAGCCGCGGTCGGCGATCTCCGCGCCGAAGCGGGGGCGAGCTCGTCCAGTCGCTTGAGCACCGCGTCGGCGGGGCCCTCCCGCCTCGCCTGCTTCCACTGCAGATAGGTCTCCGCCAGGGCCCTCTCGAGCAGCACCTTTCCCGCCTCGCCGCTGCCGGCAAGCAGGGTGGCGGCATGCATCAGGTTCTCGGTATCCGGGTTGAGAGTGGCCTTCATCTCCTCATCGCGCTCACGCAACTTCGCCGAGAAGCCACCGGGGCCGATCTCGAACTCGCTCAGCGTAGGCAGCAGCATCCCGATGAAGAACATGCCGGCGCCGATCACGATCAGCGCCAGGGCCACGGCATCGGACAGGCTGGCGACGAAGGCGCCGCAGGCCACCATCACTACCGAGGCTGCGGCGATTGCAATGGTTCTGGAGTCGAAGATCTGGGCCTCCCGCGCGAGGAACTGATCAAACACTTCAGTTCGCTAAGGATTCTTACTAAACCATATTGCAAATGCGACTAAGGTGAGAGCCTTCTGTCGTCCCCCTCGTTTTCCTCGACCTCCTCGGCGGTGCCGTCGAAGTCGTAGGGACGCCTCGGCGAAGAAGGGCGAGGCGGGGAGGTGCCGCGACTCCCGCCAACCCCGACGACGACGAAGCGGTGCGCGGCGTAGCGGCGCAGCAGGCCTCTCGCGATCGCCCGGGTCGGGGGGATCAGCAGGAGCAGGCCGAAGATGTCGGTGACGAAGCCAGGGGTCAGCAGCAGGGTGCCGCCGATCGCGATCATCAGGCCGTCGGCGACCTCACGGCCGGGGAAGCGGCGCTCCGCCAGGGCCTGGTTGAACCGTTGCCAGGCGCCGCGGCCCTGGTGGCGCAGCAGGAGCGAGCCGAGCAGGGCGTCGGCGAGCAGCAGGGCGAGGGTCGGCACGACGCCGATCAGGCCACCGATCTTGATGATCACGTACAGCTCGACGATCGGGACGACGATGAAGAGGCCGACGAGCAGCGCCACGGTTCAGGCTGGAGCCGCCGCTGCCGCCGCGGCCTCCTCCAGCTCGGCGAGCGACTCGTCGATGCCCTCGGCGATGATTTCGACGTCTTCCATCGAGTCGTAATCGGCGAGCAGGCCGAAGCAGACGCGGCCGTTGTAGCTCATGATCGCCACCGCCAGCGCGTGGTTTTGAGGCAGGAAGGCGACGGGGAAGATCTCCTCGAGTTTGCGCCCCAATACATAGAGCGGGAACTGCGGCCCGGGCACGTTGGTGACGATCATGTTGAAGAGCCGGGTCGAGAAGTTGATCCTCGCCGCCTGGGCGAGCAGGGTCGGCGGGGCGAAGTCGTTGAAGCGCGAAATCACTTCGGCGCCCAGCGCCTGCTTGGAGCGCTTCAGCCCCTCCATCTGCTCGCTGACGACCCGCAGCCGCCGCGCCGGGTCCTCCACGTAGACCGGCAACGGTCCCCGCATCGCCGCCAGTTTGTTGCCCAGCTCGCCGCGCTCGTCGGCGCTGCGGATCGAAACCGGCACCAGGGCCCGCAGCTCCAGGCCCTCGGTGCGGATGCCGCGCGAGTGCAGCCACTTGCGCAGGGCGCCGGTCACGACCGCGAGGACGACGTCGTTGACCGTGCCGCCCAGGGCGTCCTTGATGCGTTTGAAGGTCGCCAGCTCCGAGCGGGCCCAGGTGTAGCGGCGGTGTGGGCCGATGTCGCGGTTGAGCGGCACGTCGGGCGCGGGGTCGGCAAACGCCCCGACGACCTCACCGACGCCCTCCAGAGCCTCGACCGCGCGCCGCGCCGCGGTCTCCGGATGGCGCACCACCTCGACCGCCCGCTCGGCCAGCTTCACCGGCGCCGCCGCCAGGTCGGTCGCCCCGCGGGCGATCAGCTCGGCGGTCGTGGGCGCCGCCTGTGGCCTCCAGCCGTCCTCCACGGGGGCGGGCTCGGGGATCGGCTCGAGGTCGAACAGCACGGTGCCGATGTCGACCCCGGCGATTCCGTCGACCGCCGCGTGGTGGGTCTTGGTAAGCAGCGCGAAGCGGTCCCGCTCCAGGCCCTGCACGAGCCACATCTCCCAGAGCGGCTTGGAGCGGTCGAGCTGTTGCGAGAAGACGCGCGCGGCGAGCCGCTTGAGCTGCGCCTCGCCGCCCGGCTCGGGCAGCGCGGTGTGGCGGATGTGGTAGCTGAGGTTGAAGTTGACGTCGTCCGCCCATAGCGGCCGTCCGGCCTCGAGCGGAGGCACGACCAGCCGCTGGCGGAAGCGGGGCACCTGGTCCAGCTTGCCCCGCACGTGCTCGACCAGATCGACGTAGCGCGGTGGCGGCCCCTCGAACAGCAGGCAGCCACCGATGTGCATGTGGCTGGACGAGCTCTCGTTGGTGAGGAACGAGGCGTCGGTCGAGCTGAGGCGCTCGAGGTGGTCTCCGGCGGTGCTCATCCTAGAAAGGTACCCTGAGGGCATGCCCGCCACGCCCACGGCCGCCGCGCCGAAACGCGTCCTGCTCGCCGCCCCGCGCGGCTACTGCGCCGGCGTCGATCGCGCCGTGCAGACGGTCGAGCGGGCGCTCGAGCACCACGGCGCCCCCGTCTACGTGCGCAAAGAGATCGTCCACAACAAGCACGTGGTCGAGGAGCTCTCCAAGCGGGGGGCGATCTTCGTCGAGGAGGAGACCGAGGTGCCGGAGGGGGAGATGGTCGTCTTCTCCGCCCATGGTGTTGCCCCGGCGGTGCACGAGAACGCCGCCGCGCGCGAGCTGCGCACGATCGACGCCACCTGCCCGCTCGTCACCAAGGTTCACGTCTCGGCGCGCCGCTTCGCCGCCGATGGCTACACGATCGTGATGATCGGCCACGAGGGTCACGAGGAGGTCGAAGGGACGACGGGCGAGGCACCGGAGAGCATCGTCCTCGTGCAGACGGTCGAGGAGGTGGATGACCTCGACGTTCCCGACCCCGAGCGCGTCGCCTTCATCACCCAGACGACCCTCTCGGTCGACGAGACCGCCGAGATCATCGCCGCCCTGCGGGCCAAGTTCCCGGCGATAGTCAGCTCCAAGTCAGACGACATCTGTTACGCGACGACCAACCGGCAGATCGCCGTCAAGCAGCTTGCCCGCGAGTGCGAGCTGGTCCTGGTGATCGGCTCGACCAACTCCTCGAACTCCAACCGGCTGGTCGAGGTGGCGCGCGAGCACGGCGCCGCCTCGCACCTGATCGACAACCACGCGCAAGTCCAGGAGGAGTGGCTGGAGGACGTGGAGACGGTCGGGATCACCTCCGGGGCCAGCGCCCCGGAGGAGTTGGTGGAACAGCTCGTCGAGCTCTTTCGCGAGCGGGGCGCCGAGGACGTCTCTGAGCTGCGCACGGTGCACGAGGACGTGCGGTTCATGCTGCCGAAGAAGATTCGCGAAGCTGTCGCGACGTAGAGGTGGGGAAGGCGAGGGCGCTCCCCCCGCCCGGACAAATGCTGCGCTGACCAGCGCGGCATTTTGAGTATCCGCCCGTTCGGGGAGCGCCCTCGCCTTCCCTTACGGCACTCCTGCGGCGAAGCTGACGGACCAGATGCGGAGAGCTCGAGATGGACGGAGCGTGACCTTGTGATGCTCGTGCTTGGGGTGTTCGACGAGCTTGTGGAGGCTGGGGCCGGGGATTGTGATCGTGTCGAGTTCTGAGCCGTCAAGCTCGATCGCTATCTCGCCCTGTCCCTCTGCGGTGACATAGGCGCCGCCCGCTTCGTAGGGGATCTCCAGCTTGTCGCCCGCCCACGGCTTCTCCCACGAGCCGCCGGGGAACAGCTCCGGGGTGGGGGGCATGACCCTCGCGCCGGGGGAGTCGGTGGGCCGGAGGGGGGGCATTGGCTCCGGTAGGGGGCGCAGCGCGTCCTGTTCGCGCAGCTCGGCCTGGATCGCTTCCTCGGTGGCGCGGTATTCGCCCTCGCCGAAGTGGAACCAGCTGAGCGCTCCGCCCAGCTTCCAGAGGAAGAGGCTCGGCCAGCCTTCGCAGCCGTAGGCGTGCCAGAGCCGACGATCGGCGTCGATCGCGACCGGGAACTCGATGCCGAGCCGGTCCAGGCCCTGTGCCACGATCTCGCGCTCTGCCCCGAAGGGGAAGCGTGGCGCCTGCACCCCGATCGTGGTCAGTCCGTCCGTCCCGTACCGCCGTGCCCACTCAGCGACATAGGGAAGCGTGCGCACGCTGTTTAGCTGGGCGAAGTCGAAGAAGTGGACGAGCACCGGCCCCCCGGCGGTCGCGACCGGCATCGAGCGCGGCGCCTCGCCGACCCACTTGATCCCGTCCGGCAGGTCGGGCGCGGCGATGTTGTCTCGTTCCGGGCGCAAAGGGCGCGGAACTTATCTGGCCTTGAGGTCTTGCGCTAGCTTCCCTGGCGATGATCGAGTTCGCCGTCGCGGCTGTTCCGCTCCTGCTCCTGCTCGTTGCGCTCCTGCTCGGGCGCTATCCCGGTTGCGAGGCGGCGCTGCGGCTTGCCGAGCGGTTCGCCGCGCGACATCGATCGAATCCGACAGTGGGGAGCAATTGGCGGCGTCCTCGTCCACCGGCCTCGCACGCTGCGCGCGGCGGCCTGCTGCTCGCCTTTGGCCTCTCCGGTCGGGCCCCTCCCGGCTGAGCGGTTCCTTACGCACGAATCGTTCTGCTCGACGAGAGGAGAAGTCTTCATGTCCTATGCAAAGAGGGTTTTCGCCGTGCTGCTCGCCGTGTTCGCGATGGCGGGTCTTGCGGCTTGTGGCGGCGATGACAGCAGTGACACCGGCAGTGCCGGCAATGGCGGTGGCAGCGGTGGCGGCACCTTCACCGAAGTACCGAACGCCGAGCCCACCATCACCGTCAAGAACGGCGAACCGGCCGGCGGCGTTCAGGAGCTCGAATACAGCGCCGGCGATCAGGTTCGCTTCAAGGTCGATTCCGACGTGGCCGACGAGATTCACGTCCACGGCTACGACCTGATGAAGGACGTGCCCGCCGGTGGCTCGGTTTCCTTTTCCTTCCCGGCTGAAATCGAAGGGATCTTCGAGGTCGAGCTGGAGGGACGCAAGGAACAGATCGCGGAGTTGCGAGTCAATCCGTGAGCTGGTTGCCGTTCGCGCACGCTCTCGTCGCGCGGCAGGACCTGCCAGTCCCCGCCTGGCTGTTCGCCTGGGGGGCGTCGATCGTCCTGATCGTCTCCTTCTTCGCGCTCTCGGTCAGTTGGCGGGCGCCCCGCTTCGAGGAGGACCGTTGGCGTCCCCTCGGGGCGGGGCTCTCACGAGCGCTGCTCGGCCTGCCGGTACAGGCCGTCTGCGGCCTGATCGGTGTCTTCCTGCTCGGCCTGGCGATCTATGCCGGGTTGCGAGGCACCGAAGCCCCGGATCGCAACTTCGCCCTGACCTTTCTCTATGTCACCGCCTGGCTCGGGTTCCCCCTGTTCAGCGTCTTCCTCGGCGATGTGTTCCGTCCGTTCAATCCCTGGCGGGCGGTGGGCCGTGCCGTCGGCGCGGGGTTCACCGCGCTGGCCGGCCAGCGCCCCGCCCACCTGCGCTACCCCGAGGCGCTCGGTCGCTGGCCGGCCGCGGTCGGCCTGATCGCCGTCGTCTGGCTGGAGATCGTCTACGGCGCCAGCGGCGGTGTCGCCGTGGGGCTTTCCCCCCACGCGGCGGCCGTGGCCGCCCTCGTCTACAGCGGTTACACGCTGATGATGATGGCGCTGTTCGGGGTCGAGCAGTGGTGTCGCACCGGTGAGGTCTTCTCGGTCTACTTCGGCATGTTCGGACGGCTCGGCTGCTTCGGCGTGGAGGGCGACCGCCTCGGCTTCCGGCGACCGTTCTCAGCAGCCACCAAATGGGCGACCGTGCCGGGGTCGGTCGCCGTGGTGATCGCCTCGATCGCGACCACCAGCTTCGACGGTGCGCAGGAGGGGGCGTTCAAGAACGCCATGGAAAGCACCTTCGAGTGGTTCGTCGATCGTGGCATCGGCCTCACCACGGCCCTGCGGCTCACCGACACCCTCTTCATCCTGCTCTGCTTCGCCGGCGTCGGGCTGGTCTACCTGATCGGCGTGCGTGGCATGGCGAGTGTCCCCGGCGCCCCCTCGTTCAGGAAGCTGCGGGACGGCTTCGCCCACACCCTGATCCCGATCGCCTTCGCCTATCTCGTCGCCCACTACTTCAGCCTCTTCGTCTTCCAGGAGCAGGCGCAGTTCACCTACCTGCTCTCCGATCCACTCGGAACCGGGACCACCGACCTCTTCGGCACCGCCTCGTCCGGTATCGACTTCCGCTTGCTCAGTGCCAACGCGATCTGGTACGTCCAGGTCGGTGCCCTCGTGGTCGGCCACGTCATCGGCCTTACCCTGGCCCACGATCGGGCCACCGCCTACTGGGGCGACTACCGCCAGGCGGCTCGCTCGCAGTACTGGATGCTGGCGGTGATGGTCGCCTTCACCTGCTTCGGCCTCTACCTGCTCTCGGTGGCCAATGCATGAGCGGGAGATTGAATCCGCAACATCCGGGGTAAATGTGGCTGGCCACAGTGAATATCGGTTTTCTACCGATGTCACCGGGCGCTCCAGGTGATTGACTAGAGCAGAGGTTGCGAATCGTTCCAACGTCTCCCTCCCATAAGTGAGATAAAAGCATCGGGGTCGCCGGAAATATCAGCCACCCGGCGGCCTCGATGCGTTTCAGGTCTAGGCGATGCGTTGGATGGGCGGAGCCGCCCAGGTGCCCTCGAGGATGCTCTCGCTGGGCTTGTAGAGGTGCAGCATCAGGTAGAAGTCACCCTCGGGAGCGGGCAGCCAGTTCGGGTGACAGCGATCCGTCGGCTGATGCTGGATGACGATCTCCAGCGAGCCATCGGATGCGAGCTCCAGCTCGTCGCGACTACCCAGCGCATAGCGATCGATCGGGTTGGAGACGAAGAGCTGATCCATGTCGTAGACGCCCAGCGACCAGATTCCGTCGACTGGCGGTATGGCGCCGTGCTCAAAACGCAGGAGGTACCGGTTTGAGCCGGTGAGTTGGTTGCCGTCCTCATCGGTGGTGTTCAGTGGGAAGATCGCATCCTCGGGGCGGTTGATCCCCAGCGCGAAGTTGGCGATGTGGGCGCGACGGAGGTAATCCGTTCCATAGGAGCCCGCCCCGGTGTGGAGCACCTGCCAGCCCCGCCCTGCCTCAGGAGCAGACGGCATACTGACTAACTCCTTGCCTTCCTCGAGCCCGATCGCCAGGCTCTCGCGGGTGGCTTCGGAGAGGGCAGACCAGTCGAATGGGCATCCGGGCAAGAGCTCGATTGCCGCGAGGCGCTCGAGCATCGGGAGGTCGATGGCCGCGGGTGGATTTATCCTCATCTGCGCCGCCAGCTCGGCGAGGAACTGCGAGGCATCCATCTCCATCACGCGTCGATGCGCAGGCGGAAGAGGGTCGAGTGCCGAGTCGCCGCGGCCCTCAGGGAGAGGAGCAGGCACGGTCGACCCTTGGGCGCTCATCGGCTCCAGTTCGAGCTGTCCCTGAATGGCCCGACTCGCATCCAGATCCTGACGATTGTGTGCATGGAGGTGGAAGATTCCCCAGGCGTTGTTCGTCGGTGCCTCGATGCGTCGGGCTCCCGCCGGGATCTCGCCCGTCCAGTCTGGGCCGGTGATCGCCAGGGTGCCACCGTCAGATCCAATTGTGTGAGGGTCGAGGGAAGCAAACACGTTGGTCCAGGCATCCAGCAGCGGCATCAGGTAAGAGCGCCCGCCGGTGTCGGGGAGCTTCAGCAGTGCAGGCTCGTCGCTGAGATCGAGCCAGGTGAGCGAGTAGAGCGTGTCGACGTTGGCGGCGACGATTGTCTTGGCAGCCGGATCCACGAAGTGGCGCAGGTGCGCGAATCGGTTGAACCCTTCCCCGTTTGCCACCGGCTCGACGCCGGTCGCCTGGCGCATCGTCGCGGTCATCAGGAGCAACGGAAAGCCAAAGACAAAAGCATCGGCGCCGAGCCGCTGGGCCTGCGTTTCAGTGAGGGTCATGAGTTGCATCCGGCGTCGTCTCCTCCACACCTACCCTGTCCGGTCGCAGTTATTCGAAAAAGATGAGAACATGTAAGGACTGAAAGCACATCCAGTAATAGGCTGCCGTGGCGGTTTGCACGAGCCGATTTGCGCGCTTGACACTGTCGGATAAAGCAGGCAAACTATTCTGTGGCCGGGTGCGGCGTGGACGCCGCCGGACCGTCGTTCTCAGCCGCCATGTCCAACCCCCCTTAGGAGCCTAAATGGCGGGCTATGGTCCGACCGAGATGGTCCAAACGCCGTGGGGCAGAGCAGATCAACTGCGTGAGAGGATGTTGCGGCCAGGTCCGGGGATGCCGCGTGAAGACGTGGCGCGGAGTCAGCGCGAGCGGCTGTTCGGCGCGACGGTTGCCTGTGTCGCCTCGCAGGGCTACGAGGCGACGACGGTTGCGGACCTGCTCGAGCTCTCGGGTGTCTCGCGGAGCGCCTTCTACGAGCACTTCCGCGACAAGGAGGATTGCGTCCTCGCGACGTTCGACGCGCTGATCGCGAGGTCGGTGAGGCTGATGAGCGGCGAGATGAGCGGGAATGGCTCCTGGGATGCGCGTGCCACGAGCGCCCTTGACACGCTTCTCCGCACCATCGTGCAGCAGAAAGCGGCGGCCAGTCTCTGCTTCTGCGACATCTACGCCGTCGGCGAACGTGGA
>DASSXC010000005.1:0-2462 GCA_035704205.1 Solirubrobacterales bacterium
TCGGTGCGATCGTAAAGCCGCTTACCTAGCCGGCGCGAGGGATCAAGGAGGACGAATGGCCGAGTGCACGCATCTCGATCAGGTTGAGATCACCGAATTGCCCGAGTCGGTCGCCGGCTGTGAGGAGTGCCTGAAGGTGGGCGATCCCTGGCTGCATCTGCGCATCTGCCTCACCTGCGGCAAGGTCGGCTGCTGCGACGACTCCCCGAACAAGCACGCGACCGCACACGCGAGAGACGACGGACACCCGCTGATCCGCTCACTCGAGCCCGGGGAGGAATGGTCGTGGTGCTACGTCGACGACATCGCGATGCTCCTCCCGCAGGTGCAGGGGGAGACGAAGATCCCGCCGTCGCCCCTCGGCGGTTGACTAGACCGCCGGGGTGGTGCCGCTCGGCGTCTGCGGCTGCATCGCGCGGCCGATCGCGTCGATCGTGAGCACGCCGCTGATCTGACCCTCGGCGTCGGTGGCGATCAGCGCGCCGAGCCGCCGCAGCGACTCGTTGCCGAGCACGGACTCGAGGGGCGCGTCCTCCATGACCGTGAGCGAGCCGCCATCTCGGGCAACGACGTCTCGGACCGACGCGGAGGTTCGCTCCACCGCCGGGATCTTGTCGGCGCTGGGACGGTCCACCAGGCCGACCACGTGGCGGGCGCCGTCGACCACCGGGAACCAGGGCGAGCGGTAGCGCAGGAAGTACTCGTCCAGGGCCTGCTCGATCGAGACCTCCTCGGGGATCGCGACGGGGTCGCGGTCCATCACGTCGCCCACGGAGATCCCCTCGATGCGGCTGGTGATCTCGGTCTGGTTGATCGCCGACTTCGCGGCGCCGCGGAGGATGAAGCCGACGAAGGCGAGCCAGATGCCGCCGATGATGTCGCCGAGATAGACCAGGAAGTAGCCGAGCCCGGCCGCGATGAGAAAGAGGCCGAACCACTCGCCCAGCGTCGCGGCGAAGCGGGTCCCGGTGTTGCGGCTGCCGGTGCGCCACCAGGCGACCGCCCGCGCGATCCGGCCGCCGTCGAGCGGGAAGGCGGGCACGAGGTTGAAGATCAGGACGATCAGGTTGATGCTGCCGAGCCAGGCGATCACCGCGGCGACGCCCGAGCTCGTCGCGTTGTTCCGAGCCAGGGCGGCGTCGCCGAGCTTGTCGGGCCCATCGATCAGCAGGAATGCCGCGGCGCAGACGAGAACGATCGCGCCGCTGACCAGGGGCCCGGCGATCGCGATCTTGAATTCCGTCCCTGGGGTATCGGAGTCGTTGTCCAAGCGGGCGACGCCACCGAACATCCACAGCGTGATCGCGGAGACGCCGATGCCCTTCCGGATGGCGACGAACGCGTGGCCGAGCTCGTGCAGCAGGATCGAGCCGAAGAAGAGTAGTGCGCTGACGACGGCGAGGACGTAGGGCTCGCTGTCGTTCTGGGCGAGGTCGAGCTCGTCGCGGTACGACCCCGAGAGCCAGAAGATGATCAGGAAGAGGACGATGAACCAGGAGAAGTCCACCGAGATCCGGATCCCTCTGACCCGGAACAGGGTCATGCCGGCGCCGGCCATTCCCGGATCTTAGGGAGCAGCAGGCACTTATCCGCCGGCCTCGGAACTCACGTAGTTTTCCCGGATGGTTTCCCGGGCCTCAATGGCCGCGCCGGCCCTGCCCGACGCGGCGTGGATGCGCGCGCGGCTGGACGAGCTCTGCTCGTTCGACAGAGGGTCGGCCTCGGAGGGGGAGAGACGGGCTGCCGAATGGCTGGCTGAGGCCCTGCGGGACGAGGGCGTTGGCCGGGTCCGCGTCGAGGAGGAGCCCGAGGCGAACGGCACCTTCTGGTGGTCGCTCGGCCTGCTCACGGGGGCCGCGGCGATCGCGGGGGTGGCTGCCCGTCGAGGCGGGCGTTTCTCGCGGCTCCTCGCCGCCACCACCGGTGCCGCCGCCGCGGCGCTGGCCGTCGACGAGCTGCCGCCAGGGGGGCGGCGCTTCCGCCGGCTGTTCCCCAGCCGCAGCGCCTACCACGTCCTCGGCGAGATCGGCCCTCCCGACGCCGAGCGGACGATCGTGCTGATGGCCCACCACGACGCCGCACATACCGCCTTCTTCTTCAATCCCGCGATCACGGAGACCGTGGGTGAGAACGCGCCGTGGGTGTTCGAGCAGAACGACACCAGCCCGCCTCTGATGTGGCCGGTGGTGGGTGGGCCGGCCCTGGTCTCGGCCGGGGCTCTGCTCGGCAGCAGGGCGCTGACCGGGGTGGGGACCGTGGTCTCGGCGGGCGCGGCCGCCTTCATGGCGCACATCGGCGCCGGCGAGGTGGTCCCGGGCGCCAACGACAACGGCACCGGCTGCATCGCACAGCTGGCGATCGCCCGAGCGCTCGCGGAGAACCCGCCGGAGAACACCCGCGTCCTCTTCCTCTCCACCTCCGAGGAGGCGCTCTGCGAGGGGATGGGCCTGTTCATGGAACAC
>DASSXC010000006.1:0-3293 GCA_035704205.1 Solirubrobacterales bacterium
GCTCGTGCTGCTCGAGCCGGCGGGCTTCTGCGTGATCGTCGCGGTCGGCGCGCTCGTATCGATCGTCCAGTCATAGCCGACCGATGCGCCGATGTTGCCGGCTGCGTCGATCGGCCTGACGGCGAAGCTGTGGGCGCCGTCACCGAGATTGCTGTAGGGCTTCGGCGAGACGCACGTCGCGAAGGATCCACCGTCGAGCCTGCAGCTGAAGGTGCTGGTCTCGTTGGCGGTGAACGCGAAGGTCGGTGACTTCACGTTGCTTGGGTCGGCTGGGTGGGCCGTGATTGAGGCAATCGGCGCTGTCGTGTCGATTGTCCATGTGTAGGTCGTCGCTGGACCGGTATTGCCGAGAGGGTCCGTCGCCCTGACAGTGAAGGCATGCGCAGTCTGGGCCAGGTTTGCGTAGGCCTTCGGCGAGGTGCAAGGCGTGAAAGCACCCAAGTCGAGCTTGCACTCGAAGGTGCTGCCGGTTTCGGTTGCGATGAATCCGAAGGTCGAGGAGCTCGTGTTGCTTGGGTTCGCCGGCGTGGTCGTGAGTGAGACGCTTGGCCCGGTCGTGTCGATGTTCCAGGTGTAGGTCGCCTCGGGGCCGGCATTACCCGCCTTGTCCGTCGCTTTGACCCTGAACGTGTGCGCGCCGTCCGCCAGGCCGGTGTAGCCCCACGGGGACGTGCACGGCGCGAACGCTCCGGCGTCGAGCCTGCACTCGAACGTCGACGGCTCGGTGGCGGAGAAACCGAAGCTCGGCGACCCGTGGTTGCTCAGGTTGGGGGGCTTCGCGCCGAGCGTCACCGTCGGACTCGTGCCGTCGACCACCACGGCCGGCTGGGTACCGATCAGCGTGTACACGTCGCTTGCGCCGCGGAGGAGCTCGCTCGTCCATGCGTAGGTTCCTTCAGAAGCGCCAGACGTGGCAGTAAAGACCACGGTCAGAGTCGCGCCCGGGCACAGCGCGGTGGTGCCGTCGCCTGGCCGCTTGAGGTGGATCTTCTGGGCGGCGATGAGCGCGCCGTCGGCCACCCATGTGGAAACGCCGCAGGTGCCTGTGGCCGTCGTCGTCGCTTGCACACTGGGCGGCGCGACTGAGAAGCCGGATGGGATGCCGACAGTCGCCCGATTGGCCGGGTCCGGCGATGCGGGATCGTTGGTCAGCTTCACTGTGAAAGACGTTGAGCTCGAAGGCTTCACGTCGGAAGGCGTTGCTGTTGCACTGAACGCGTTGATGGGATCTGCCGAGGCAGCGGCAGTCATAAGCAGACATGCCGCGGCCGCGGCGATGAGCGTTAGGTGGCGGCGGTTGAACATGGACCCCTCTCCTAGAACAAGACAGTCACGTTGAGCCAGAGCAGTGCGAGCGCGATTGCTCCAAATCCGAAGGCGGCAAGGTCGAGCCGGCGCGCGTAGACGCGCTCCGCCACTCCCGGCCAGGGAACCCGGCGAGACGAGACGAGTGAAGCCCCGAGCAGCAGCATCAGTCCCAGGCCGACCAATGGCACGGCGACCGGGAGTGCTGCCGCAGACAGCGGAGGCTCGCGCCGCGGAAAGACGGGAGGCGGAGCTGCGTCCAGGTTCAGCGTCTCGCGGGCCAGAGTTGCCTCCGCAGAGCGACTCGCCTTCCGCACCTCAGCCTGCTTCCTGCGGACGCGACGAGGCTCGTGGCGAACCTTCTTCACGGGTACGACCTTCGCCTTGGGCTGCTCGACCTTCGGCCGCGGTCGTGCCCGAGCGCCCACAACGCGCGCCGGGGCCTTCTGTCGCGCGGCCTTCGGCCGAACGGCGGCGGTCTGCGCCGCAGCCGGCGGGGCGGGCGTCACGGCTCGCTTCGGCTTGGCCGTGCGAGCGGGGGCGGGCGGTGGCGGCGGAGGAGCCGGAGGAGGCGGCGGGGCCGGCGGCGGTGGGGGCGGCGGCTTCGGAGGCTTTGGGTCGGGTTTGGGCGGCGGCTTTGGGTCGGGGCTCGGCGCAGAGGCCCTGTTGCCTGTCGCCGGACTCGCGGCCAAAGCCGCCGTGCCGGCGAACGCCAAGGAGAGGACCGCGAACAGGAGGACAGTCGCCAGCCACATGCGGCTCGGCCGCCGCTGGGCTGCGAAGTTCTGGACCTGGGGCACGCTCGATGACCACCGTCCTTCCGTCCGGACAGGGGCCCGCTTGCTCCCCCGCCGGGCGTCTCCCAAGCTAAAACCCCCGTTTGAGGCATGCGACCGCCGTAAGGACAGGTTGCAGGCCTAGCCGTCTGGCCAGGGACCCCTTACCGCTTGGCCGACCCGCCCGCTGCTGTCACCATGGAGAGCTGTGTCTCAAACGGTCGAACCACTTGATTCCGCCCGAACTGCCGCCGCACGGCACGCGTGGCGCGAGGCCTACGACACCTATACGGGTGCCGACAGGAAGGACCTGACCCCGGAGGACCTCGAGCGCTTCGCGGAAGCTGCCTGGTGGATGGGAAGGCTGGAACAGGCGATCAACTTGCGAGAGCGCGCATACGCGGGCTTCGCGGGTGACGGCGACACGTTCAACGCTGCCCGGTTGGCACTCGTGCTGTCCTGGGACCACTCCGGACGCGGAGCGTTCTCTGTCGCCCAGGGCTGGTTCGCGACTGCCGAGCGGCTGGTCAACGGACAGCCCGAGTCGGCGGTGAACGGCGTCCTCGCTCTCACGCGCGGGGTCGACAAGATGTTCTCAGGAGAGAGCCTGTCCGAGGCGATCACGAACTTCGACCTTGCCTACGAGCTGGGCGGACGCTTCGGCGACCGAGACACGCAAGTGATGGCGCTCGTCGGCAAGGGCCGGGCGCTCGTGAAGGGTGGCGACGTAGAGCAGGGCCTCGCTCTGATGGACGAGGCCAGCGCCGCCGCGGTGTGCGGTGAGCTCCAGCCATACTCGACGGGTCTCGTCTACTGCATCACGATCAGCGCTTGCAACGACCTCGGCGACTACCGTCGAGCTGCCGAGTGGACCGAGGTGGCAAATCGATGGTGCGACCAGCTGGACGTGACCGGTTTCCCGGGCGCCTGCCGGATCCACCGAGCCGAGATCATGCGGCTGCGCGGCGACCTGGCCGGGGCCGAGAAGCAAGCCATGGAGGCATGCGAGGAGCTCCACGACTTCCAGCGCTCGATCACGGCAAGCGGCTATTACGAGATCGGAGAGATTCGCCGCCGGCTCGGCGACTTCGCCGCGGCCGAGGAGGCCTATCGCCGAGCTGACGAGCTCGGGCGCGATCCGCAGCCGGGTCTCGCACTCCTTCGGCTCGCTGAAGGGAAGATCGATGTCGCAGTTGCCGCCATAACGCGCAC
>DASSXC010000007.1:0-9213 GCA_035704205.1 Solirubrobacterales bacterium
GTCCCGCCTCGAAGCCTTTCGGGAGGCCCTCGCGGATGACTTCAACACGCCGAAAGCTATGGCTGAGGCTTTTGAGCTGGTCGCCGACGCGAATCGTGACGAGATCGCTGGAGCGCCCGAGGCCTTGCGGAAGATGCTGGAACTGGTGGGGCTGGAGTCGTTGGCCGATGCCGATCAAGGGGCTGACGCTGAGGCCAAGTCTCTGCTTGCCGAGCGAGAGGAGGCTCGGGCAGCCAAGGACTTCGCGCGCGCCGATGAGATCCGGGATCGGCTTGGCGAGCTCGGCTGGGATGTGCGCGACAGGGCCAATGGAGCCACGCTCGTGCGTCGCGGCCGCGCATGAACAGCGCTCCCCCAACACGTTTTCCACCTCTGGGATGGAAAACGTGTTGATCTACGGGCGCCGGCCGGTCGAGGAGGCGGAGCGGGGGAGGCGGCGCGTGCGGCGGGTTTGGCGCGCGCCGGAGACTTCGGCCGAGGAGTTGGAGCGGCTCTGTGGGTCGCCCGACCATCAGGGGGTCGTCGCCGAGGTCGATCCATATCCCTACGCCGACCCGAATGCGCTGCTGCGTCGCCCCGATGCGCTGATCGTCGCTCTCGACCAGGTGCAGGACCCGCGCAACCTCGGCGCGATCTGCCGCTCGGCGGAGTTCGCCGGCGCCGCGGGCGTCGTCATCCCCGAGCGCCGCTCAGCCGAGGTCACCGCCGTCGTCTGCAAGGCATCGGCGGGCGCGGTAGAGCACCTCGACATCGCCCACGTCCGCAACCTCGCCGACTGGCTCACGGAAGCAAAGCAGGCAAGCTTCTGGATATGGGGCGCCGACGCGGAAGCAAGCGACGCCCCCTGGAACGTCGACCTCACCGCTCCAACCGTCCTGGTCCTGGGCGGCGAGGGCAAAGGCATCCGCCCCCGGGTAGCGTCAGCTTGCGATGGCTTGGTCGCCTTGCCTAAGCTCGGCAAGGTCGACTCCCTCAACGTGTCTGCGGCTGCAGCTGCGCTGCTGTTCGAGGCCACTCGCCAGCGCTAGCCGGTCTACCACCTGCAACGGCGATTGCAAAAAGTCGCAATTTGGGGTTGACAGAACTCCGCCGGACGGTAAGACTACGCCGCCAACAAGGGTGAACCTCAGCTTGAGTCTGAGATTCAGCCGGTCCATACAGGGCGCCACAGGGGAGGTACCGGCGCCACGACCCTTCGTCTCAAAGGAGAAGGATCAGTGGCTCTTTCGTCGCCTACGCAGGAATTGCGGCTCCCCAGCGGTCATTTCAACGGTTCTACCAGGCCGAATTCTAACCCTCAACCTGAACTTGATGATCACTATCTGGTCGCCCTCGCCAAGGAGGGGCGGACCGACGCCTACGACTCGATCGTGCGGCGCTACCGCGGCTTCGTCCGCCTCAAGGCCTCGTCCTACTTCCTGCTTGGCGGGGAGAGCGACGACCTGATCCAGGAAGGTCTGCTCGGCCTCTACAAGGCGATTCGCGACTATCGCAGCGACCGCGAGTCGAGCTTTCGCAGCTTCGCCGAGCTCTGCATCACCCGCCAGATCATCACCGCGGTGAAGACGGCGACCCGCAACAAGCACACTCCCCTCAACCAGTACGTCTCGTTCAGCCAGACTCCGGCCGCCGCGGGCGACTCGGACACCACCCTGGACGAGATCCTTCCCGGTCCGAGCGTCACCGACCCGGTCAACCAGGTGATCGCCAGCGAGGAGCTGGAGAGCCTGGTCTCCTGCCTCTCGGGCACCTCGGGGGTTCTCTCCGACCTGGAGAGCCGCGTCCTCTCCCTCTACCTGGACGGCCACTCCTACGAGGCAACCGCAGAGCGCCTCGAGTGCGACACCAAGACCGTCGACAACGCCCTCCAGCGCGTCAAGCGCAAGGTAGCCGCCCACCTCGACGCCCGCGAGGTGCCCGCCTAGCCGACCCTTGCACCCACGTTAGGGTGCGGGCTCGTCCCTAACGTTTTCGGCCAAAAAGGTTAGGGACGGCTCGAGAGGCAAGCGGAAGACGCTGTCCGAGTGCAGTGAGTCGGCGGAGCTCAGGTTCGAGCCGCGGGAGTCGAAGGCGACGTAGCGGCCGTCGCGAGCGCTGCCAGGACGAGCGCCGTGAGCTTCCCTCTCATCGCGGCCGGGGACCCCAGCCGGGAGCGCCGACGCGGCTGCCGTAGCCTTCCGGTTCGGTTCCGCCGCCGTCGAGCTCCTTGGCGAACCCGCGCCCGTCGGCCCGCATCACGTCGACCCCGCTGCTGTAGCGGCCGGCGCTGTTGAAGGCGATGTGCTTGCCGTCGGGGGACCAGGAGGGGCTGGTGTAGCAGGCGCCGCTGAAGCAGTCGCGGCGGCCGTTGGTCAGTTTCACCACGCCCTTGCCGTTCATCCGCGCGACGAAGATGTTCGGTCCGTGGTCGCGGTTGCTGGCGAAGACGATCTTGCGCCCGTTCGGCGAGACGTCGGGGTCGTGGTCCTCGCGCGGTCCGCCGATCAGCAGCCGCATCTGGCCGCCGTCGGGGCGCATCGAGAAGATGTTGGCGCGGTCCGTGCGCCCGCTGCTTTTGCGGTGAGCCGTTTGATCCCGCTCCCATCGCGATTGATCAAGTAGATATGGCTCCCACGACTTTCGCCTGGGTCGTGGTTGCCGTCAAGGACGATCAGCTGACCATCGGGCGAGTAGGAGGGATTGCCGTCCCCCAGGTCTTTGGTCAGCGGCTTGGCGGTGTCGGCCTCGCGAGGACCATGGACGCGGAGCCCGCCGGTATCGCCGAATTCGCTGATCTCGACGCGCGAGTAGGCGATCGGTCCGGGCTTGCCGGGGAATGCGGCCCGCACGGGGGCGGCTGCGAGCAGCGCGACGAGCGCCATTGCCGCCGGGGCGCCGCATCGCCACGTCCGGCTGCTCAGAGCGCTCCGCCGCATGGCGAGTAACCTAGCGGCGGCGCGGACGGTCGATCGAGGTCTAGCGGTCGGCCGAGGTTGGCAGCGGCTCGACTTCGATCGAGACGCCGAAGTCGGCCAGCGCGGCGAAGAACGAGGTGGGATCGAAGGCCTGCGCCGGGGCAAGCGCGCCCTTGCGGTCGTGGGCGGGGTCCGCGCAGAGCAACGCCCCGTGAGCGAGGCTGACCGCGGTGAGGCCGTAGACGTCGCCGCCGCGAACCGTGCCGCGACGCGCGCCGGACTCGCCCCGCGCCTCGCAGCTGATCGTGAATCGCGCCTTCTTGCGGTCCGCTTCGCTCGGCGCCGCGGGGAGCCGGCGGATCGCCGCGCCCATCGCCCGTCGCAGCGGGGTGCGCATCGCCAGCCCGAGCAGGGGTGAGGCGGCGGTCGCGACCGGCATCAACGGCGGCGGCACGACCATCCCGTTGAGCAGCGTGCGGACCCGGGCCGTCTCGACGTGCCGCGGCACCGTGATCTGCTCACCCGCCGGATAGCGCAGCATCCGCAGCTCGCCGAGCGGATCCGGAAAGCGCCAGCGCCCACCGTTGGCGCTCCGCGGCGCCGGCCGCCAATCCCCACCCGCCCAGACCACGTCCCCGCCCCGCATGATCTCCAGCCCCGAAAGGGCGGTCCCATGCGTGGGCGCGAACCCATGCACGCAATAGGCAACGACGATCTCCTCCAGCGGCCCCATCTCAGCGGCCGTAAGTGACGCGATCAGGTCGCCAGGCAGGTAGTCGAACCCCATCCCGGAGACCAGTGCGGCCCCGCTCTCGGCGGCTCGCTCTCCATAGCGCTCGAAGACCATCCGCATGAACCCCTGCTCGCCAGTCGTATCGAGGTAATGCGTCCCGGTATCCACCGCAGCCTCGACCACCGGCTCCCCGTGCAGACCGAACGGCCCAGCGCAAGCCACCACAACCGAACAAGGCTTCAGCAGCTCCCGCAACCCAGCCGGATCGTCAACCGAAACCGGCGTGAAGGGCACGCCCCCAAGCTCCTCGGAAAGCGTCTCCAGCTTCCGAGCATCCCGCCCCGCGATCAGAAGATCGGCCCCGAGCCGCCTCAGCTCCCGAGCAATCAGCCCCCCGGTGAACCCCGTGGCTCCATAGACCGCGATCGGCCCGGCCTCGCCGTGAAGTTGATCTACGGCACCGTCCTGCACCATCCACCCACCTTATTCGGGCTCCGGCATGGGTGATCTGCGGTCGCCCTTTCCGTCGAGGCCTGCCACAGGGCCATGTCGAGCATCCTGATCGAAACCTGCGCTTCTGTCGCGAGGGACCGGCATGCCTCCAGATATCTCAGCCAATACGTGACTGAGTAAGTCGTCCGACTCGTTGGCTGCCCGAGGCTTTCCAGCGCCCTGTAGTCGAGGATCGGATAGTCGGTTTGGAACGCGAAGAAAAGGAGGGCGCTCGCGGTCGGCACTCCGACGCCGTTCAGCGTCAGGAGCGCCTCCATCCGTTCCGCCTCGTCGGTTGCGGCGAATGCGCGACGCGTCGCGGCAACCACCTTGCCCTCACCGTTCGCGGCGACCTTGCCCTTGGGCCTGACCGACTTCCATTCGCAGATCAGCAAGAGCTCGCCCCGTGTGAAGTACCCTCGTTCTCGCGCCTTCTCGCCCGCTTCCCGGCACTCCGCATCGTCCTTATACGAGTAGCGAGCCGCGAGGCTCGCGACCTCTGAGGCGGGAAACTGGAGGGCGAACGGGGGCACGGCGGCATTCAACCAGCGAATGGCCAGGCAGCTACCTGGAGGTCGGCGTGCCGGTCTCCCGGCTCGACGCGAAGTCGGCCAGGACGTAGTCGAGCAGCTCGCGGCCGTGGTCCGAGGCCACGGCGAGGTCGTCGGCCTTGACCCGCGCTCTGTGCAGCGACTGCATGCGGAGGACGTCGCCGGTGGTGCGGTGGTTGGGGAAGATGCCGGCGTAGGAGACGCCGAGGCGCTCCAGGTGGTCGGCCAGCACGGCGGTGGCCGGGTTCTCGAGGGGGAGGTCCAGGTAGACGGCCTCCAGGCGCTTGTTGTGGAAGAGGTGGCGGCGCTCCGCCGCTACCGCGGTCTCCAGGTCGGCGCCCGGGACGTGAGCGGTGATCAGGGCCAGGTTGTGGTCCTCGTCGATCTCTACGTGGAGGTCGGATCGCTCGGCGATCCGCACGTCCGCCGGCGGACTCGCCAGGGTGCCGCGCAGCTCGCACAGCTCGAGCGTCTGCCTGATGATGTCCTGGTGGCGCTCGGGCGCGTAGACCTTGCGCTCGTGGCCGTCGTTCAGCTTCGTGTAGAAGAGCGCCGCCGACTGGCGACGGGGGCGGTGGTCGGTCGCGGCGTCGTTGCTGACGGTCGCCGGGATCCAGCCGAGCAGGAAGCCCGTCTCGTGGGCGCCCAGCTCCAGGTTGGCGCGCTGGCTGTAGGGGTGGGCCGCGGTCGCCTCGCTGTACATCCCTGCCAGGCCGCGCTCGCGCGCCCAGTCCATCAGGTGCCGCTTGGTGCGGGTGAAGAGGTGCTGGCCGCGGGCCGCCGGCATCGTCACCGCCTGGCCCGAGTGGCCGACGGCGTCGCCGGCCGCCGCCAGGCTCATCCCCTCGTGGCAGAGCAGCTCGCCCTCGGCGGACTCGGCGACCCAGGAGACGTAGGTCCCGGCCCTCAGGCGGGCCTCGACCTCGGCTGCGTCGTAGACCCAGCGGACGTCGTAGGTATCGCCGTATGCGGCTCGGATCGCCTCGCTGAGCACCTGGCCCTCGCCGGGCTCCAAATACCTGAAAGTGACGGTGTCCGTTCCCACGTCAGCCATATCCCTGTCTATATTCGGTGAACACGCCCGCCTAGCTCAACTGGCAGAGCACTCGATTTGTAATCGAGAGGTTTCCGGTTCAACCCCGGAGGCGGGCTTCGCTCAGCGGCTCAGGAGTCGCCGCCGCCGAGGACACGGGCCTTCTCCGCCGCGAACTCCTCGTCGGTGAGGACGCCCTTCGTGTGCAGCTCGGCGAGGCGCTCGAGTCGCTGCAGGCGACTCTCCTCGTCGCCGCCCTGGGGTCCGGCGGCGGGCCCAGCATCGCCCTCGTCCCCGCCCGCCCTGCGCATCTCCGGCAGGCGCAGTTTCGAGGCCCGCTCGCCGATGTTGGCGCTCTTCACCGCGCCGACGACGCGGTCCCTGGCGCCGCCGAAGTAGTCGCCGATCTGCGCGTCGGGGAATTCCTCTTCGGACTGGCGGCGCAGCTCGTGGATGCCGAAGGCGACGAAGCCGGCGACGATCAGCGTGGTCAGGAAGGAGCGCAGGTTCTGCACCGAGGCGGAGAGGAACCAGAAGCAGACGAGAACGACGAGGCCGGCGTAGACGTAGGGGACGTAGTCGCGCAGGAAGGGGGACATGAAGCGGCGCGTTCCCTTGGCCGAGCCGGTCGGCGAGCCGAGCCAGCCGGCGATCCCGAAGAGGACGCCGAAGACGATCACCGTCGTCGCGATGCTCACCATCAGCGAGGTGCCGATCGACCAGGCCGCTTCGGCGGCGGGTTTGACGCTTTCTTCCTTGACGAGCTGGTCGACGACGATTCCACCGGCGATCTCGCGGAAGACGATCACGGCGAAGCCTGCCGCGACGAGGCCGATCCCGCAGAAGAGCACCGTCACCCAGCGCCCCTCGCGCGAGATGTAGATCGCCAGCCCGAAGCAGAGCAGCGTCAGCAGGGTCAGCACCAGCGCCAGTCCCTTGATTCCGACCGCGATGTCCTGGGCGGCCTTCAGCTCGTCGGAGCGCAGGATCGTGATCTGGCCCGCGTCGGGGGGAAGTTTGTCGGCGAGCTGAGAGGCGATCCCGACCTGGTCGGCGAGGTTGGTGACCAGGCTGCCGAGGTTGAGGGTCACCTCGCCTTCGGCGGTTTCGACCGCTTCTTTCTTGTTTTCCAGCACGGCGAGGAGCTGTTCGTGCGCGCTGCGGTTCGCGTTCTTCCACAGTTCCTGCGCGGTCGAGGTCTGCAGCACCTCTTCGGCGCCGCCGCCCGCCACCTGACGCAGGCCGCCCGACGCCGGGCCGGCGAGGTCCTTCAGGTCGCCGGGCAGGATCCCCTCCAGTTCTTTTTCGACGTCGACGTTGGCGTAGAGCTGGTCGACCAGGTAGTCGCTGACCGCCGAGCGGATCTCTTCGTTCTGGATCATCCGCCCGCTGGTGTCGACCCAGTCGTCGGTGTTGAGCGCCTGGCGCTCGGTCCAGATCGCGAAGACGCTGAGGAAGGCGAGCAGGGAGCCGAGCACCACGAGGGCTTTGACAGTGCGTCGCCTTGCGCGGCTCATCCCTGGGGATGCTATACGTGACTGACGTGAAGCTGGAGGGAATCCACCACATCACCGCGATAACCGCCGACGCGCAGAAGAACGTCGACTTCTATGCCGGGGTCCTGGGATTGCGCCTGGTGAAGAAAACGGTCAACCAGGACAACCCGACCGTCTACCACCTCTTCTTCGCCGACGAGAAGGGCAGCGCCGGCTCCGATCTGACCTTCTTCGAGTTCCCCGGAGTGCCGGATGGACGGGCGGGGGCCGGCGACGTGCATCGCATCGTCTGGAGGGTCGGCTCGGTCGAGGCCCTCGACTTCTGGGCCGAGCGCCTCGGCGCACATGGCGTCGGGTCGGAGCGAGCGGGGGACAGCTTGCGCTTCTCTGACCCCGAGGGGCTGGACCACGAGTTGGTCGTGGTCGAGGTGCCCGACGAGCCGCTCAGCGCAGAGCACCCCGAGGTTCCGGCAGAGCTGGCATTGCAGGGCTTCCATGCCGCTTGCGCCTACGCAGCCGCACCCGAGGAGAGCAGGCGCCTGCTGGAGACGCTCGGGTTCGAATCGATCGAGGTGGGTTGGGAGGCACGCGGCGAGCAGCGTGGCGGTCTCTACCTCTACGACGATCCGCCGGAGGAGCGCTCACGGCAGGGAGCGGGCAGCGTCCACCACGTCGCCTGGGCCTCGACAGTGGAGGACTACGAGGCGTGGCGGGATCGCGCGATCGAGGGCGGCGCCCAGCCGACCCCGCTGATCGACCGCTTCTACTTCCGCTCGATCTACTTCCGCGAGCCGAGCGGCGTCCTCTTCGAGATCGCCACCCTGGGCCCCGGCTTTACGGTCGACGAGCCCCTGGAGCACCTCGGCGAGAAGCTCTCGCTGCCGCCCGACTACGAGCACCTGCGGTCCGAGGTCGAACCGAACCTGCGGCCGATCGTCAACCCTCGCGTCGCCGCGGACAAGACCGGGTGAACGGAAGCTTCGTCTGGAGGGACGCCGGCCGGGTCGTCGTCTTCCGCCCCGACGGCATCGCCCAGGCGCCGCAGGTCCTGCACGAGTACGGCTTCGCCGACTTCGAGCTGTTGACCACCCCGCGGGCCCTGCCGGGCGCGCCCGAGCTCGAGGCCGCCGCCAAGGCGGTCCACGCCGTCCCTCCCGGCCAGGTCCCGGAGGCTGCGGCCGCGCTGCTCGACCGTGCCCAAGCGCCGCAGCTCGTCGCCCTCGGCGGCGGCAGGGTGATCGACACGGCGAAGGCGGTCGCTGCGGTCAGCGGCGCCCGTGTCGCGGCGATCCCGACCACGCTCTCGGGCGCCGAGATCACCGGCATCCATCGCCTTCCCGCCGGGGCCGAGTCACGGGTTCGCACCATGGTGCGGCCCGACCTGGCCATCGCCGACCCCGGGGCGATGACGAGCCAGGCGGAGCAGGCGCTGCGTGCCAGCGCGATGAACGCCCTCGCCCACGGCGCCGACTCGCTCTACACCCCCTTCGCCAACCCGGTCTCGGGGATGACCGCGCTACGCGGCGCCAAGCTGATCGCGGCCTCGCTCGACGAAGGCCGGCGGGAGCGCAACCGTGCGGCGCTAGCCCAGGGCTCGCTGCTCTGCGCCTACGCGATCGACTCCGCGGCCTTCGGCCTGCACCACGTGATCTGCCAGACCCTCGTCCGCGTCTGCGGCAGCCCCCACGCCGAGACCAACGCCGCGATCCTCCCCCGAGCCATGTCGTTCATGGCCCCCCGAGCGCCCGACCAGCTCACCTCCCTGGCCGAAGCGATCGGCACCACCCCAGACCAGATCGAACCCCGCATCCTCGATCTCGGCGGCAACCCAGCCGGCTTAGGCGAGCTAGGCGCCGACAAATCGAAGCTGGACCAAGCCCTCAACTCGATGCTAGTGCGCCCCGAGCTGGCGTTCACGCCGGAGCCGCCCACCCGCGACGACCTCGAAGCTCTGATCGAGTCCGCCTGGTAAGGCATCTCGGGCGGGTGGCGTGGGGGGGGGGGGGGGGGGGGG
>DASSXC010000008.1:0-10452 GCA_035704205.1 Solirubrobacterales bacterium
CAAGGGGGGCAAGGAAGTCTTCGAGGTCAACAACTACGGAGACAGCTATCTGGGCTCCGCCTCTCTGGCCACGGCGACGACCTACTCCGACAACTCGGTCTACGCCCAGGTCGGCCTGGAAAGCATCAAGGGCAGCACCCACGCGATCGCCGCCACCGCCCACAAGCTCGGCGTGCAGACGCACCTGTCGACCAATCCGGCGATGGTCCTCGGCGGCCTCAAGGAAGGCGTGACGCCGCTCGAGTGGACCTATGCGTTCTCGACCCTGGCCAACGACGGCGACCGGGTGAGCGGCACGCTGGCGCCGATTCCAGGGGACAGCCCGGTGGCCTACACGCAGGTCACCGACCAGGACGACGACACGATCAAGGGCGGCGACAACGACTCGATCCACACCCAGGTCGTGCCCTCGGGCGTCGCCGAAGAGGCGAAGGGCATCCTCCACTCGGTGGTGACCAGCGGCACCGGAGTGCGCGCCGACATCGGCGACCCCTCGCAATGGGGCAAGACCGGAACGACCGAGAACAACGGCGACGCCTGGTTCTGCGGCGCGACCGAAGAAGTCACCGCCTGCGTCTGGGTCGGCTATGCCGACACGACGACGCCGATGCTGACCGAGTTCTCCGGCGGCCCTGTGGACGGCGGCACCTTCCCGGCCTTGATCTGGGCGAGCGTGATCTCCTCCTGGGGGGAGATCAAAGCCGATCGCGACGCCGAGCGGGCGAGCGAGAAGGCGGCTCGCCTGGCCGGCGAGGAGGACTCGTCATCGACCGATTCGGGCGGCGAAGAAGAAGGCTACGTCCCGGCCGAACCGGTGCCCGAAGTCGAATCGGTGCCGGAATCTGAAGCGGCGCCCGAAGTCGAACGCGAAGCCGCGCCGGCGCCCGAAGCCGCGCCGGAAGCCGCTCCCGAATCGGGCGGCGGCGGCGGAATCACCGCCGACTAGACGACCTCCGCCTAGTCGCTCGAATACCAGATGCCGGTCTGTTCCCCATCGGTGTATTGGTCTTCGTTCGCCGGCCCGCCGTTGTCCTCCCAGCCCTTGATTGTGCCTACGCCCTCATAGTCGGCCGTTTTTCCGCCGCCGGAGACGCCGTAAAAGCCGCACAGCATGCCGCTCGCCGTGTAATTCATTTCCCGGTAGAGATAGAGAGTCCTGATGTCCCATTCAGATGTCTCGAGGCCATTCTGGACGTTCAGGAATGAGGTGCCTGTGCCCGAGGCGATGGTCTGAGCCGGGATCGTGATTGCGCAGAAAGGCACTGTGACGATCACGGCTTTGCCGGTCGAGCACTCGATCGAGGTTGTCCCCATCGGCCCCAGCGGGCCGCCTTCGTCTGTCAGGCCTGTGATTTTCAGGTTGCACCCGGCCGTATCCACGGTGGCGGGGAATTCTTCTCCGCCAAGGCCCCCGAGGCGGAGAACGCATTCGAAGATTGTCGGGTGGAGTGTGATTTCAGAGACGGTTTTCGTTTTCATTGTGCCGGCGACGGACGAGTTGCAGCCCCCTCTGAATTCCGGCGTGAGTTCCAGGAGGTCTCCGCTCGCCGACGAGCCTGTCAGGACCGTGGGTTCGATGTGCGAGTTGAATGTGTCCTGCACCGAGGCTCCGGCGGCCGGAGCCGCGACGGCGAAGACGGCGAGCGCGAGGCAGGTCAGGCCGAGGCGTCCCAGACAAGCACGTATTCTCTCGCAGCGCTCCATCAGTCCGTCGTGTACCAGATGCCGGTCTGTTTGCCGTCGACGTATTCGTCTTCGTTGCTCGGACCGCCTTCGTCTTCCCAGCCCTTGACTGTGCCCAAGCCATCGAAGCGGCCGCCTTTCGAGCTGGCGGGGATGCCGTAGACGCCGCAGAGCCAGCCACTCGAGGTGTAGGAGAGTCCCCGCAGGAGGAAGACCAACCCGATGTCCCATTCCGATGTCTCGAGGTTGAATTTCTCATTCGTGTACAGGCTTCCTTCCGTGGCGGTCTGCGTCAGAAACGAGGCAGTGCAGAAGGGCATTGTGACCTTCAGCGCATTGCCAGCTGAGCACTCGATCGAGGTTGTCGCGTAGCTTTCTCCCGGTGCGACTTCGTCTGTCAGCCCTGTGATCCGCAGGTTGCAACCCGCCGTGTCGACCGTGGCGGAGATTTTTTCACCGTTGCCTTGGAAGACGCATCCGGAGATTGTCGGATGGAATGTCATTTCGCTGGCCGTTTTCGTTTTCATTGTGCCGGCGAGGGTGACGACGCAGGAGGCTTTGATTTCAGGGGCGAGTTCGAAGATGTTTTCGACGCTGAAGCCTGTCAGGACGGTGGGTTCCGTGTGCGAGTTGAATGTGTGCTGCACCGAGGCTCCTGCAGCTGGAGCCGCGACAGCGAAGGCGGCGAGCGCGATGCAGACGGGCCCCAGGCCCTTCGGGCGAGCGAGCATTCGATCAGCTTAAACGCTTTAGAAAAATTAAGCAACTGGCGAGCGGGGGCGTGAGACGAAGGGGCTGCCGGCGAGGCTGAAGCGCCAGGGCCGCTCGACCGCTTTGGTGATGCCGACTCGCGGGCCGGTGACGACCTCTCCGCTCCAGCCCGGCTCGGGCGGCAGGAGCAGGAAGGGATCGGCGGCGAGGTCGGCGCGGTTGGCGTCGAGCCCGATCCCCAACGCGTCGGTGAGCTTGCCGGGCCCCGAGCAGAGATCGGCGTCGGGCCGCTTGCCGCGGCGCGCGCGCATCTGCTCCAGGCCGGCGGTCGGCTCCAGCGCCCGGATCAGGACCGCGGCGGCCTGACCCTCGGGTTCGGCGACCGCGTTGAGCAGGCTGTGGATGCCGTAGGAGAGGTAGACGTAGGCGCGGCCGGGTGGGCCGAAGAGCGGCGCGGTCCGCTTGGTGAGGCCGACGTATGCGTGGCAGGCCGGGTCGTCCTGCTCGTAGCTCTCGGTCTCGACGATCGTGCCGCCGACGCCGGCGTGGAAGAGCCGGCAGCCGATCAGCCCGCGGGCGACCGTGTGCACCGAGCGGGCGAAGAAATCAGCCCCCAACGGCTCTGCGAGCCGTTGGGCCCGGCTTCCAAACCCTGGGGGCCGCCGCTTCACCCGGGCTCGTCGGCGATGCGGGCCTTGACTGCGGCCAGGGTCTCGTGGGCGAGGGCGATCTGATCGGCCAGGGCCGCCGACCCGGTCCCCCCCTCGATCCGCTTCGACTCCAGCCAGCTCTCGCGGCGCAGCACCTCGTAGAAGGAGCCGTCGAGGTGCTCGGAGCGCCGCTTCAGGTCGTCCTCGCTCAGTTCCGAGAGGGCAATCCCGCGCTCGACCGCGTCGCGGACCAGGCCACCGACGATGCCGTGCGCCTCGCGGAACGGCACGCCCTTGCGCACCAGCAGGTCGGCGATCTCGGTCGCCGCCAGCATCTCGTCGCCCGAGGCCTCCTCCAATCGCTCGCGATCGAAGGCGATCCCGGCGAGCATCCCCTCGGCCGCGTCGAGGCAGGACTCGACCGTGTCGATCGCGTCGAAGAGCGGCTCCTTGTCCTCCTGCATGTCCTTGCCGTAGGTCAACGGCAGGGCGTGCATCGTGCCCAGCAGGGCGAGGTAGTCGGCAGCCACGCGAGGGCTCTTGGCGCGCAACAGCTCGGCCGAGTCGGGGTTCACCTTCTGCGGCATGATGCTCGACCCCGAGGAGAAGGACTCGTCCAGCTCGCAGAAGCCGAACTCGCTGCTCGACCAGATGACGATTTCCGAGCCGAGCCTCGAGAGGTGCATCGCGCAGATCGAGGCGGCCGAGAGGTAGTCGAGGACGAAGTCGCGGTTGGAGGCGCCGTCGATCGAGTTGTGGCTGACGTGCTCGAAGCCGAGGTCCTCGGCGACGGCGCCGCGGTCGATCTCCCAGTTGACCCCGGCAAGCGCGCCCGAGCCCAGCGGCATCACGCTGGCGCTGTCGAGCGCGAACTGGAAGCGCAGCACGTCGCGGGTGAGCATCCAGAAGTACGCCAGCAGGTGGTGGCCGAGGTAGACGGGTTGGGCGCGCTGCAGATGGGTGTAGCCCGGCATCGGCCAGTCGCGGTGCCGCTCGGCCAGCTCCAGCAGCCGCTCCATCGTCCCCGCGGCCAGCTCGATTGCCTGCAGCGAGTGCACCTGCACGGCCATCGCCATGTCGGTGGCGACCTGATCGTTGCGTGAGCGGCCGGTGTGCAGCTTGCCGGCGAGCGGGCCGATCTCCTCGCCCAGCAGCCGCTCGATCGCCATGTGGACGTCCTCGTCGCTCTGCTCGAACTCGAAGCCGTGCGCGCCGATCCGCGCGGCGACCCGGTCGAGGCCGGCGAGCATCCGGTCCAGCTCCTCGCCGTCGAGGACACCGATCCCGCGCAGCGCTCGCGCGTGGGCCCGTGACTGGTCAAGGTCGTAGGTCGCCAGCGGCCAGTCGAAGTCGAGCGAGCGGTTGAGGCGCCAGAAGCGCGGGTCGGGGTCTTTGCGGAAACGGGACATCAGCGCAGCGCCTCGGTCAGAGCCTCGCACACGCGGGCGACCTGAGACTCCGTCATCGTCGGGAAGAAGGGCAGCGCCAGCGAGTGCGCCGCCGCGGCTTCGGCGATTGGGAACTGGCCCTCGCGGTAGCCAAGCTCGCGCAGGTGCGGGAAGAGGTGGATGCAGGGCAGGTAGGCCTTTGAGGCGATGCCGTGCTCGCCAAGCGCGGCTATGACCGCGTCACGATCGACCCGGTCGGCGAGCCGGATGACGTAGACGAACCAGCTCCGCCGCTCGGCACCGCGGCTGGCGATTGGGGCGGTGACTCCCTCGATCGGGGCGAGGCCTTCCTCGTAGAGGGACGCCACCGCGCGGCGCCGCGCGAGCATCGCGTCGAGCTTCTCGAGCTGGGCGACGCCGAGCGCCGCGGCCAGGTCGGAGAGGCGATAGTTGAAGCCGAGTCCCCCGTGGTCGAGCCAGCCCATGTCCGGCGCGCGTCCCTGGTTGCGCTCGGAGCGCAGCCTCCTCGCCAGCTCCGGGATGGGCGGCACGATCATCCCGCCCTCCCCCGTGGTCATCTGCTTGTTGGCGTAGAAGGCGAAGCTGGCGAGGTTGCCACGCGCGCCGACCTTGCGACCCTCGGAGTCGACGGCGCCGAGCGCCTCGCAGGCATCCTCGAGGATGCCGAGACCGTGGCGCGCGGCGAGCGCCTCCAGCTCGGGCATCGCCGCCGGGAAGCCGAAGATGTGGACCGGCAGGATGCCGGCGCTGCGCTCGCCGGCGGCGGCCTCGGCGGCCGCCGGGTCGAGGTTGAGCGTCACCGGGTCGACGTCGCAGAAGACGGGCCGGGCACCCTCGTAGAGCAGGCAGTTGGCCGAGGCGACGAAGCTGAACGGGCTGGTCAGCACCTCGTCCCCAGGTCCCCAGCCGAGCGCCCGCACGCCGAGGTGGAGCGCGGTCGTCCCGCTGGAGACGGCGATTGCGTCGTCCACGCCGAGCCAGGCCGCGAAGTCGGCTTCGAAGCGCTCCGCCATCGGGCCCAGCGAGAGGCGACCCGAGCGTAAGACGTCGAGCATCAGCTCCTCCTCCCGGGCGCCGATTTCCGGCCTGGCAAGGGGGATGGACTCAGTCTGCGGGGGCGCGGCCATCGACGGCGCCCAGACTACTTGTCGTCGGCGTCGCTGCGAGGCTGGAAGGCGTACTCCAACGAGTCGACCAGCGCCTCCCAGGAGGCCTCGATGATGTTCTCGGAAACGCCGATCGTCCCCCACTCCCGCTCGCCGTCCGAGGAGTCGAGGAGGACGCGGGTGATGGCGCCGGTGCCGTGGCTCTCGTCGAGGATCCGCACCTTGTAGTTGGTCAGCTCGATGTCGGCCAGGTGCGGATAGTGAGAGGCGATCGCGCCGCGCAGGGCGTTGTCGAGCGCGTTGACCGGGCCGTTGCCCTCGGCGACCCGCACGTAGCGCTCGCCGTCGACGCGGACCTTGATCGTCGCCTCGGTCTCGACCGCCCCGTCGGCGCGCTTCTCGACCAGGACCTTGAAGCTCTCCAGCTCGAAGAGCGACTGATAGCTGTCGGCCTCGCGCCGCATCAACAGCTCGAAGGAAGCCGGTGCGGCCTCGTAGTGGTAGCCGCGATGCTCACGCTCCTTCAGGCTCTCGACGGCGCGCGAGGCTTGCTGCTCGCCGAGCTCGAGACCGGCCTGGGAGGCCTGGGTCCGGATCGTCGCCTTGCCCGACAGCTCCGAGGCGAGGATCTCGCGCTGATTGCCGAGCAGGGCCGGGTCGAGGTGCTCGAAGGTGCGGGCGTCGGCCTCGACCCCGGCGGCGTGCATCCCCGCCTTGTGGGCGAAGGCGTTGCGCCCTACGTAGGGCTGGTCGGGGTTCGGCGTCATGTTGCAGAGCTCGTCGAGGTAGTGGCTTGTCTGGGTGAGCAGCGCTAGCTGCTCCGGCACGACCACCTCGAAGCCCAGCTTGAGCTGCAGCGCCGGCAGGATCGTCGCCAGGTTGGCGTTGCCGCAGCGCTCGCCGTAGCCGTTGACGGTTCCCTGCACGAGGCGGGCCCCGGCTTCGACCGCGGCGAGCGAGTTGGCGACGGCGCAGCCGGCGTCGTCGTGGGTGTGGATGCCGACCTCGACGTTCTTGCCGATTCCGTCGAGCGCCGCGGCGGTTGCCTCGGCGACGAAGGCGGGCAGGCTGCCGCCGTTGGTATCGCAGAGGGTGACGTTCTCAGCGCCGGCCTCAGCCGCGGCGCGGACGCATTCGAGCGCGTAGGCGGGGTCGTCGCGGTAGCCGTCGAAGAAGTGCTCGGCGTCGAAGATCGGCCGCTTGCCCTGGGCGCGGCAGAAGGCGATCGAGTCGGAGATCATCGCCAGGTTCTCCTCGGCTGAGACCTTGATCACCTTCTCCAGGTGCAGGCCCCAGCTCTTGCCGACCAGGCAGACGACAGGGGCGAAGCTGTCCACCAGCACGGCGAGCGCCTCGTCGTCCTCTGCCTTGCGGTCGCGGCGGCGGGTCATGCCGAAGGCGGCGATCGTCGCCTGCTCGAGGTCGAGCTCGGCGAGCTGCTCGAACAGCTCGGCTTCCTTGGGGTTGGAGCTGGGGAAGCCGGCCTCGATCATCTGCACGCCGAGCTGGTCGAGCGCCTGGACCACCTTCAGCTTCTCCCCCACCGAGAGCGACATGCCGGGACCGCCCATGCCGTCGCGCAAGGTCGTGTCGTAGAGCTTCACCTGTTCCATCTGATGCCTTTCGATGCGAGAAGTCAAGGAGGGCTCGTGAGCCCGCACGCGCGCCGCGCTGCGCCAGCCGCTAGGCGGCAGGCGTAATTCGCCCGGCCGGGGCGCCGACGAAGTCGAGCCACTCCAGGTACTCCTCGGCGCGGCCTTCCAGGGCATCGCGGAACTTGGCTTGGATCACTCGGGTGATCTCACCCGGCTCACCCAGTGGATGATCGTCGATCTCCCGCACCGGGACCAGCTCGGCCGCGGTGCCGGTGAGGAAAACCTCCTCGGCCAGGTAGAGCTCGGAGCGAGCGACGTCGCGCTCGACCACCGTATAGCCGAGATCCCGGGCGATCTGGATCACCGATTTGCGGTTGATCCCGTCGAGAATCGCCGCGACGTGGGGTGGCGTGACGATCTGTCCCTCGCGGACGAGGAAGATGTTCTCACCCGATCCCTCGCAGACGAAGCCGCGCTCGTCGAGCAGCAGGGCCTCCTCGTAGCCGGCGTTCTGCGACTCGGTCTTGGCGAGGATCGAGTTCAGGTACTGGCCGGAGGCCTTGGCATGGGGGATCAGACCACCGGAGCCGATCCGCCGCCAGCTCGAGACCTTGGCGCGGATGCCGTGCTTCTGTCCCTCCTCGCCGAGGTACGCCCCCCAGGGGAAGGCGGCGATCACCAGGTCGATCGGCGCATCGGTCGCGTAGAGGCCGAGGTTGCCGTAGCCGCGGTAGGCGAGCGGCCGGATGTAGCAGGAGCTGAGCTCGTTGCGGCGGATCAGCTCGCGCGTCGCCGCGGCGATCTCCTCGCCGGAGTAGGGCAGCTCGAAGTAGTAGAGCTCGGCCGACTTGGCCAGCCGGTCGAGGTGGTCCTTGTGGCGGAAAACGGCCGGACCGCGCTCGGTCTCGTAGCAACGGATGCCCTCGAAGACGCCGGAGCCGTAGTGCAGGCCGTGGCTGAGCACGTGCGTCTTGGCGTCCTCCCAAGGCACGAACTCGCCGTTCTGCCAAATCAGCTCTGCCGTCTCCATCGGGGGAAATTATGCCCGATGGCTCAAGGGGGGTGGAGCTAGAGCGCCGCGAGCACGGCGGCGGTCATCTCGGCGGTGCCGACGGGTGCCTCTCCCTCGCTGGCGAGATCGGGCGTGCGCAGGCCGCGGTCGAGCACCGCGTCCACCGCGGCCTCGACCCGCTCGGCGTCGTCCGGGCGCCCGAGTCCGTGGCTCAGCATCATCGCCGTGCTGAGGAAGGTGGCGAGCGGGTTGGCGACCCCTTTGCCGGCGATGTCGGGCGCCGAGCCGTGGACCGGCTCGAAAAGGCCGGGGGCATCCTCCTCGCCGAGGCTCGCCGAGGGCAGCATTCCGAGCGAGCCGGTGAGCATCGCCGACTCGTCGCTGAGGATGTCACCGAAGAGGTTCTCGGTGACGATCACGTCGAAGTCGGCGGGGCGGGAGACGAGTTGCATCGCGGCGTTGTCGACCAGCAGGTGGTTGAGCTCCACGTCCGGGTAGTCGCCGGCGAGGCCGCTGACCACCTCGCGCCAGAGCCGCGAGGTCTCGAGCACGTTGGCCTTGTCGACCGAGGTGACCTGGGGCTTGCGCGGAGAGCCCTCCGCGCGTCGGCGCGCCGCCTCGAACCCGGCGCGGGCGATCCGCTCGATCTCTGCCGTCGAGTACTCGCAGGTGTCGTGAGCCGAGTCGCCGTCGCGGCCGCTGTCGCCGAAGTAGATGCCACCGGTCAGCTCGCGCACCACCAGCAGGTCGGTGCCGGCGATCCGCTCTTCGCGCAGCGGGCTGGCGCCGACCAGGGCGGGGCTCGGACGCACCGGCCGCAGGTTGGCGTAGAGGCCCATGCCCTTGCGCAGGCCGAGCAGCCCCTGCTCGGGTCGCGGTGCGTCGGGGTCGGTGGTGTCCCATTTCGGCCCCCCCACGGCGCCGAGCAGTACGGCGTCGGACCCCTTGCAGGCGGTCAGCACCTCGTCGGTGAGGGCGACGCCGTGGACATCGATCGAGCTGCCGCCCATCAGCCGCTCGTCGAACTCGAACTCGCCCAGCGCTTCGAGCAGCTCGCGTGCGGCGGCGACGATTTCAGGCCCGATCCCGTCGCCGGGCAGGAGGACTATGCGAGGTGCGTCGCCCATCGGCCGGGCACTCTAGACGTGCCGGTGCGTAGAGGCCATAGAGGCGCCCGGGCGCACCGGCGCGCCTAGGTGTCCTAACCCGACACGTCGTGAACACGGCTGATCGGCGGCCGGTCTCCGATTGAGCTGTGGGGTCTTGCTTCGTTGTAGTAGTCGAGCCAGTGTGGCAGGGCCTTTGCGCGATCGTCTGAGGTGCGGTAGGTCAGCCCGTAGGCCCACTCGCGCGCCATCGTCTGCTGAAAGCGCTCCACCTTCCCGTTGGTCTGGGGTCGGTGGGGTCTGATCGTCAGGTGGGCGATGTCTCGTTCTTCCAGCAGCCCGGCCAAGCGGCGGGAGTGGGTGTAGCACCAGGCGTTGTCGCTCATCAGGCGCCTTGGAGTGATTCCGTGGCTCTCAAAGAAAGAGAGCGCGCGACTCATGAAAGCGACAACGGTCTCGGCTCGCTCGTTGGGATGAAGCTCGGCGTAGGCCAGGCGCGAGTGGTCGTCGACGATCGAGTGCGCGAACTCATAGCCCCAGCCGGCCCGCAGCTCGGCGCCGGTCTTGTCGCGGACTCCCGTCACCCGGTGGCCGGGCCGCTCAAAGCGCGCGTAGCGTTTGGTGTCGACGTGCAGGAGGTCTCCGGGGCAGGGCCACTCGTAGCGGACCGCTCGCTCGCGGGTTGGCCTGGGCGGCCGGGAGATCCCGTGGCGCAAGAGGGTTCGGTGGACGGTCGAGTGGGGATGGCCGGTGACGCCGGCGATCAGCCTCGGACCCCAGCCGGTGTGGCGGCGGACCTCACAGATCCTCTCCTGCTGGGCAGCCGGGAGCGTGCGGGGGCTGTGATGGGGGCGGCTGGAGCGGTCTGCCAAGCCCTCTCCGGTACGAAACCTGTGCCACCACTTGTGGGCTGTCGCCGGGGCGACAGAGAAGGCTCGAGCGACACTGCGCATCGATGCTCCTGCGGCAATGGCTTGGCAGAGCTCATAGCGGGCCGCCGGTCCGAGCTTGGCCCTAGGGTGAATGTCCATCCGGGTTCTCCTTTGACTTGAGATCTCGCAAGACCCCAAGCCTCGGGTTGGGCCCGGATGCTCTTTTGGCGCCCGCCCCCCGGTTCCGCGGAACCGGGGGGCGGCGCTACCTCAGGCGTTCACGATGTCTTTGGGCGGGACACCTAGGC
>DASSXC010000009.1:0-2421 GCA_035704205.1 Solirubrobacterales bacterium
CTAAGAGTGTCCTATATGTCCACTTTTCGGCCCGTCGGCGGCGAGGGTGGCGTCGCGCTTGGCGAAGTAGTCCTCGCCCTCGATGCTGATGTGGGGCATGACGCGGTCGAGCCAGCGCGGCATCCACCACGCCCGCCTGCCCAGCAGGACCATCACCGCCGGCACGAGCAGGCAGCGGACCAGGGTCGAGTCGATCGCGATCGCAACCGCCAGACCGACGCCGAACTCCTTGACGATCGGGTTGCCGTTGAGGACGAAGCTGGTGAACACGCATACCATGATCGCGGCGGCCGAGGTGATCACGCGGCCGGTGTTGGCGAGGCCCTCGATCACCGCCTCGCGCTCGTCTTCGTTCTTGCGGTAGTGCTCGCGCATCTGGGTCAGCAGGAAGACCTCGTAGTCCATCGAGAGGCCGAAGAGGATCGCGAACATCAGGAGCGGCACGAAGCTGACGATCGGGATCGAGTGGTCGAGGCCGATCAGCGACGACGCCCAGCCGAGCTGGAAGACGGCGGTCACGACGCCGTAGGCCGCGGCCACCGAGATCAGGTTCATCGCCGCCGCCTTGACGGGCACGAGCAGCGAGCGGAAGGCGAGCAGGAGGACGATGAAGCTGAGCGCGACGACGATCGCGATCATCAAGGGCAGCTTGTCGGCGATCTGGGTGGCGAGGTCGATGTAACCGGCGGTCTGGCCGCCCACGTAGGCGGCCGCGCCGGTCCCCCGCAGAGCGGTCGGGATCGTCGTCTCGCGCAGGCCTTCGACCAGGTCGACCGTCTCATCGGCCCAGGGCGCCGACTTCGAGATCACGGTGAAGACCGCCACCGTCCCCGCCTTGTCGAGGGTCGGTTCCGAGACGGCGAGGACGTCGGGGGCCGCGTCCACCTGCTTGCCGAGGACCGGCAGCACCTGCTTCGCTTCCTTCGCGGTCTTGAATTCCGAGGCGATCAGGAGCGGCCCATTGACGCCCGGCCCGAAGCCCTTGGTCAGGGAGTCGTAGTTCTGGCGGGCCGTGGTCGACTTGGGCAGGGCGCTGAGGTCGTTCTGGCCGAGCTCGAGCTGGAAGATCGGGATCGCGAGGACGACGAGGACCGCCATCGCCGCGATCGCCGAGCGCCAGGGCCTGGCGGCCACACTCCGCGCCCAGCGCCGCCAGCCGTGCGGCTCGCGATCCGCGGGATCGCCGCCGCCGGTTCCCGGCACGCGCATCGAGTCGATGTGGGGACCGAGCGCGCCGAGCATGGCGGGCAGCAGCGTCGCCGCCGCGAAGACGGCGGTGACGACGGCGATCGCGGCGGTGAAGCCGAGCGTGCTGACCAGCGGAATGCCGGCGAAGGCGAGCGAGCAGAGCGCGATGACGACGGTGAACCCGGCAAAGACGACCGCTCCGCCCGCGGTGGCGGTGGCGCGGGCGATCGACTCCCGCATCTCCATCCCCTCGCCCAGCTGGAGTTTGTGTCGGGTGACGATGAAGAGCGCGTAGTCGATCCCGACGCCGAGGCCGATCATCGTCGCCAGGGTGGCGGCGACGCTCGGCACTTCGATCGTGTTCTCGAGCAGGCGGATGATCGAGAGCGAGATCGCCAGGCCGACGATCGCCGAGCCGATCGGCATCACCATCGCGGTCGCGGTGCCGAAGGCGAAGAGCAGGATGACGATCGCGGCGGCGATCCCGATCGCGTCGCTGACCCCGGTGTCGGGCTTGGAGAGCTGCTGGCCGACGTAGGCTCCGACGGAGGTCTCCAGCCCGGCCCGCTCGGCGGGGTCGGCGGCGTCGAGCACCGCTTCGGCCTGCTCCTCGGTCAGCTCGCCGGGTCCGACGCCGAGGATCACCGGCGTGTAGGCGACCTTTTCGTCCTTGCTGAGCAGGCCGGCGGCGATGCCCTCTTTGCTCAGCGGGCTGATCGCCGAGTTGACCTCGTGCATCGCCTGCAGGCGCTCGATCGATTCTTCGATCGCGGCGGCGCGCTTGGGCTCGGTGAGCGTGCCGCTCTTCGCTTCGAAGGCGAGCGGGTTGCTGCCATAGGCCTGCCGCGGCAGGTTGTCTTCCAGAAGTTCGGTTGCGATCGTCGAGCCGGTCCCCGGCAGGGTGAGGTTGTCGTTGGTCTTGTCGCCGGAGGCCTGGCCGGCGATGACGAGGCAGACGGCGAGGACCAGCCAGACGGCGATCGTCGGGTAGTGATGACGCGAGCAGAAACGCCCGATCGCGTAAAGGGGGCCGGTCACCGGGAGATCATCCCCTACCGGCCAGACCGCTCGCCACCCGGTGCCGGCACTTCGCCTCCGTCGAAGCCCTCGGGCACGGAGGCGGCCACGCTCGCCCCCAGGCCCTGACGCAGCACGACGAGGTGCTGGGCATGGCCGGCGGCGAGCGAGGTGTCGAGCGTGCGTGGCGCCGAGGTGTAGGGACGCGGCGCGACT
>DASSXC010000010.1:0-10980 GCA_035704205.1 Solirubrobacterales bacterium
CCGGGTCGAGGATCGCGAACTCCTCCTCGAGGCCGATCGTGAAGTCAGTCGAAGACTCGAATCTTTCCCGAGCCAGGTCGAGGTCCAGGGGCAAGGATCCGGTCCTCAGGTCAGATAGAAGTACAGGGCGTAGAGCAGATCGACGGCCGGGCTGGACGTGTGCACGGTCACCTCCGGCGGTACCTGCAGAAGCTGCTCGGAGTAGTTGAAGATGATCTTCACCCCGGCCTCGACGAGGCGATCGGCGACGGCCTGCGCGGAGTCGGCGGGAACCGCAAGCACTCCGACGACGATCTCCTGCTCTGAGACGACCGCCTCGAGCTCGCCGAAGTCGCGCACGGTCAGATCGCCCACCGGTGTTCCGACGACCGCGGGGTCGATGTCGAACATGGCGACGACCTCGAAGCCGTGGTCGGCGAAGATGTCGGAGCTGGCGATCGCCTGGCCGAGGTTGCCGGCGCCGAAGAGGGCGATGTTGTGCTGGCCGGAGGTGCGGAGGATCTTGCGGATCTCCGCCACCAGCGACTCGACGTTGTAGCCGACGCCGCGCTTGCCGAACTTGCCGAAGCCGGAGAGGTCGCGGCGGATCTGAGTCGGGTTGATGTGGGTGTAGTCCGAGAGTTCCTGCGAGGAGATCGTCTCGCGGCCCATCTTTCGGGCCTGGGTCAGCACCTGCAGGTAGCGGGAGAGCCGCGCCGCGGCGCCGAGCGAGAGGCGCTCGCCGTCGCCAATCAGCCCACCCTGCACCTCGAGCTCCTCCACGGCCTGGTCAATCATCGGCCCTCACAGTATCGAGCCGCGCCCGAACGAAGGTTTGGTCCAGGGTAAGTTCTGAGACGACCTCGCCGTTCAGCTCGAGCACCGGAATGCGCTCGAGCATGCTCCGCAGCAGGGCCTCGTCGCTCTCGATGTCGACCTCACGCAGCTCGAAGCGGTACCCCTCCCCGTGCAACGCGACCAGCTCGTCCAGCGCCTCCTCGCAGAGGTGGCAGCCGGGCCGGGAGTAGAGAGTCAGCTCTGCGCTCACGAGACGGGCAGCGGCGGTCGAGTGCTGGCGAAGGCGTCGTAGGAGAGGTAGTCCGGATAGGGAAGCGAGGGCGCATAGCGGGCGGCCGAGGCGATCATCGCCGCATTGTCGGTGCAGAGCGCCAGCGGGACCAGCTTCAGCCGCAGGCCGCGTTCCTCGCAGAGGGCCGATACCGCCTCCCGCAGCGGCCCGTTTGCCGCGACCCCGCCCCCCAGCGCGACCGCCTCCCACTCACCGCGCTTCAGCGCTCGCGCGAGTTTCGCCGTGAGCTGACCGACCGCGGCTGCCTGGAAGCTCGCCGCCAGGTCGGCGCGGCGCTCGCTCACCGCCTCCGGGCCCAGGTCGCGACAGAGATAGACCAGCGCCGTCTTCAGGCCGCTGAAGCTGAAGTCGAGGCCGGGATCGCGGGCCATCGCGACCGGCAGGTCGAATGCCCCCGGGTCCCCCTCCTCGGCCAGCCGCTGCAGCGCGGGCCCACCCGGGAAGCCGAGGCCAAGCAGGCGGGCGACCTTGTCGAAAGCCTCCCCCGCCGCATCGTCGAGCGTCTGCCCGAGCACCTCGTGCCCGCTGTGGTCGCGCACGCCCGCGAGCAACGTGTGGCCACCACTCGCCACCAGGCAGAGGAAGGGCGGCTCGAGCGGCTCGGGGGCGAGGAAGTTGGCGGCGACGTGGCCCTGCAGGTGGTCGACGGGTATCAACGGCAGCTTGCGCGGCGCCGCGATCGCCTTGGCGGTGCTGAGACCGACGAGCAGCGCCCCGATCAGGCCGGGGCCGGCGGTGACCGCGACGGCGTCGACCTGATCGAGCGAGACGCCCGCGTCGGCCAGGGCCGCCTCGACCACCGGCACGGCCAGCTCCAGGTGGTGCCGGGAGGCGACCTCGGGGACGATCCCGCCGAACTTCGCGTGCGCCTCGTCCTGTGAGGAGATCAGGCTGGAGAGGATGTCCGGGCCGTCGACGACCGCGGCGCAGGTGTCGTCGCAGGAGGTCTCGATCGCCAGGATCACGAGGCGATCAGTCCAGCCACATGATCAGGGCGTCCTCGCCGTTGTCCTGGTAGTAGCGAGGTCGCACGCCGGCCGAGCGAAAGCCGAGCTTCTCGTACATCGCGATCGCGTCGCGATTGGACACCCGCACCTCGAGCGTGAACGGAAGCTCATCGCCGGCCTCGGCGAGCAGCCGCACGATCAGGCTGCTGGCGACCCCCTGCCGGCGCCGCTCCGGCGCCACGGCGACGTTCATCACGTGCCAGACGCGGTCATAGCGCGAGCAGACCAGGTAGCCGAGCAGTTCGTCGCCGGCTGTGGCGGCAAGGCAGATCCCCGAGGGCTTGGAGAGCTCGAGCACGAACATCGCCAGCGACCAGGGCGCCGGAAACGAGCGCCGCTCGATCGAGATCACCGACGGCAGGTCGCTGTAGGCAAGCCGCCGCACCGGCGGATCGCCGCTCAGCTCACTCGGCTGCTTTGAGAGGGTCTCGCTCACGCCACCGTTCTGCATCGGGGGGCCTCAGGTAGATCGGGGCGACGGAAGCGGACTCCTCCTCGCCGGGCATGGCCGCCGCCAGGGCGCAGATGTGCCGTGCGGCGACGTGATGCACAGGGTCGGCGTCGTCCGGGATCTCGACCGCCCGGCTCGTCAACTGCTGACGAAATCGTACCGCGCCCGACCCCCCGCACAGCGCCGGTTCCGGCAGCGCCGGGATCCACGCGGCAAGCTCCTCCGGGGCGCCGAGCCAAGGCCCCCGCAGTTGCCCTCCTCCCGCCGAGTAGACCGCGGCCGCGACCTCGCCCCGGCGAGCATCGAGGACGGCGAGACAGTGTCGCTCGCCCGCCGCCTCGCCCAGCCCGCGAGCGAGCGCGTCGAGCGTGCCGACGCCGCTCAACCGCAAGCCACGGCTCAGCGCCAGCGCCTTCGCGGTGGCGATGCCGACGCGGAGGCCGGTGAAGGAACCGGGGCCGACGCCGACGGCGAGTCGGTCGACGGACTCCCAACCACCCGCCGCCGCGGCCGCCCGCTCGATCTCGGCCAGCAGCGCGGTCGTGTGCTGCGGCCCGCCCTTCTCGGAGAGGCCGAGCGAGGCCTCGTAGAGCACGTCGTCGCCGGACACCGCGGCGACGGCGGTGTCACCCGTCGCCGTGTCGAAGCCGACCGAACTCAGCGTCCCGCTACCCAGGAATCCTGAAGATGAAGGAGCCGACCCGTTTGCCCTCGACGAACCAGCTCACCCGGTGCTTGCCGGGAATGTTCGAGGTGATCTTGTTGACGTAGAGCGTTCCCTGTTCGGCTTTCTGTTTGGGCGCGCAGAGGTTTTTTTTCGTCGGGAACTTGACGCAGACGGTGTAGAAGACGTCCCCGTTGTTGCTGCGGAAGAAGGCACCCTTTTTGCGGGCTTTCTGGCAGAGGTGGGCGGGTTTGGCGTTTTGGGAGAGACCGCAGGCAACGTAGTGCTTGAATGCGGCCCCTTGGGCCGAGGCTGGAGAGGCGCTCGCCAACAGCGCTACACCCAGTCCGATCGCCGCCAGCGTCTTCAGTCCCTTCATCGAGCGCTTCCCTCCTTCGGTTTGCATGCGCGAGCGATGCTACAGGGCAGCATCCCCCTCCGAAACACTCTCATTCGATGGGCGATGCGCTGCTCACCTCGATCTGGCGCCCGTCGCCGCCACGGTGGGACAAACGAACCGCCAGCACACTGCGCCCGCCAAGCTCCGGCTCGGCCGCCGCCGGCCACTCGAGGAAGGCGACCGAGTCGGCGCCGAGGTAGTCGTCGAGGAGCGCCGGGTCCTCGTCCGCGAGGCCGCCGAGCCGGTAGAGGTCGAGGTGGGAGATCGGCAGTCGACCGCTGTAGCGCTGGCCGATCGTGAAGGTGGGTGAGGTCACCGGGCCCTCGACACCGAGGGCCCGGCAGGCACCACGGATCAGCGTCGTCTTGCCGGCGCCGAGCTCGCCGCTGACGACGACGACGTCACCGGCCCGCAGGCGCTGGGCGAGCCTGGTCCCGACAGCTTCGGTCTCGGCCGCCGAGGCGCTCTCGAACCTCTCCACCCCGTCGCTCAACCGAAGAAGTCGAGCTGGTCGGCCGGGGGCCGGGCTGGGCCTGGAGCGGGCTCCTCCTCGATCTCTTCCTCTTCAGGCAGAGGCCCGCCGGGAGGCGGTCCGGCAAGGAGCTTCGGCAGCAACTCGAGGTCGGACCGCAGGGTCTCCTTCACGGCAGGAGTGCGGAGCGCAGCCGCCGGGTGGAAGAGCGGCAGGAGGAAGACCGTCCGCCCGCCCAGCTCGTGCACCTGGGGCGTTCCCCGCACCCGGGTGATCCCGGTCGGGTTGCCGCTCAACAGCTTGGTGGCGAAATTGCCCAGGGTGCAGACGACGCGCGGCTCGATCAGCCGCACCTGCTCGAACAGGTAGGGACGACAGGCCTCGATCTCAAGCGGCTGCGGGTCGCGATTCCCGGGCGGGCGGCTCTTCAGCACGTTGGCGATGAAGACGTCCTCCCGCGAGAGTCCGATGCCTTCCAACAGCTGGTTGAGAAGTTGCCCCGCGCGGCCGACGAACGGCAACCCCTGGCGGTCCTCTTCGGCCCCCGGCGCCTCGCCCACGAACATCACGTCGGCGTCGGCGTCCCCCGCCCCGAAGACCGCCCTGCCCCGCGTCTCGTGCAGAGGGCATTTCGTGCACGCCTGAACCTCTTGGTAGAGGTTGACCAGCTCAGCGCGCCGCTCCTCGGCCGTGGGGCTCATCGCCGTGGATGGTATGCCTCAGGGCAGCGGCTCCCAGGCCCAGGACGCGCTCGAGCCCAGGCCGTCCTTCTGTTCGAGGTAGTGCTGGAACTCGGCCAGCTCGGCCGGCTCGACGCTGTAGACGTGGTCCGGTTCGGGGAAGTGACGCGAGCGAACCTCGTCGGTGTAGCGGCTGACGCCCTCGACCATCGCTTGGTGGATCTCGGCGTAGCGCTTGACGAATTTGGGCGAGCGACCGGTGGTGATGCCGAGCAGGTCGTGGTAGACGAGCACCTGGCCGGCGGTCGCCGGTCCGGCGCCGATCCCGATCGCGGGGATGTCCAGCCTTTCCACGATCGCCTCGGCAATCGCCGCCGGGACGGCCTCGAAGACGATCGAGAAGCAGCCGACCGACTGCAGGGCGAGCGCGTCCTCGAGCAACTGGATCGCACCCCGAGCGGTCTTGCCCTGGGTCTTGTAGCCGCCGAGGGCCGTCGCGGTCTGCGGGGTGAGGCCGACGTGGCCCATCACCGGGATGCCGGCGCGGACGATCGCCCTGGCGCGCTCGACCGAGGTCCCCCCCGCCTCCAGCTTGACCACCTGGCAGCCGGTCTCCTTGACCAGGCGCTGGGCGTTCTGCACGGCCAGCTCGTTGCTCGCCTCGTAGCTGCCCATCGGCATGTCGCCGACCATCAACGGGGTCTTCGCGCCACGGCGGACGGCTTTGCCGAGCATGATCATCTCCTCCATTGAGACCGGCTCGGTGCCCGGATAGCCGAGCACGACCATCGCCGCGGTATCGCCGACCAGGACGAGATCGACGCCGGCCTCCTCGGCGACGCGCGCCGACGGATAGTCGTAGGCGGTGACCATCACGATCGGCTCACCGGCCTCCTTCATCTCGGCCAGGCGCGGCAGGGTGACGGGTTGTCGGTCGCTCATGACAGGACCTCCTGGGAGAGCAGCACCTCCGGGTGGCTGTCGACGGCGACGGAGACGTTGTCGTCATCGACGTGGACGACGACCGGCGAGTAGGTCTCCAGATCGCGCTCGTCGTAGGCGCCGAAGGAGGCGACGATGATCTTGTGGCCGGGGCGGGTCAGGTGGGCGGCGGCGCCGTTGACCTGCATAGTGCCCGAGCCGGGCTCGCCGTCGATCACATAGGTGACGAAACGGGCGCCGTTGTCGATGTCCCAGACGTGGACCTGCTCGTTGGTGATCAGGTCCGCGGACGCCATCAGCTCGGTGTCGACCGTGATGCTGCCGATGTAGTCGACGTCGCAGTCGGTCACCGTCGCCCGGTGAATCTTGGACTTGAGCATCTGCCTTTGCATCAGGTGCCTTCCTCTCTCCCGCCGTCAGCGGCGATTGTCACGTTGTCGATCAACCGCGCCCGGCCGACGGGGGCCGCAACCGCGATCAAAACCGGTCGGCCATCCAACTCTGCGACCGGCTGCAAGTTCTCGGCGTCTCGCGCCTCCAGGTACTCGGGCTCGATCCCGGCCCTCGCCAGCTCAGCTTGGCCGGCCTCGAGCGCCGCCGCGAGGGTGCTGCCCGCTCGCACCCCCTCCTCGATGGTTCGCAGCGCCCGAGGGAGCGCCGTCGCCCGCTGCCTGTCCTCGGCGCTCAGGTAGGCGTTGCGCGAGCTCATCGCCAAACCGTCGGGCTCGCGCACGATCGGCAGCGCCTCGATCCGAACCTGCATGTCGAGGTCGCGCACCATGCGGCGGATCACCGCGACCTGCTGGGCGTCCTTCCGGCCGAAGTAGGCGGCGTCGGGCTGGACGGTGTTGAAGAGCTTTGCGACGACGGTGGTGACGCCGCGGAAATGCTCAGGACCGCGACGGGCCGGATCGCCGCAGAGGACTTCGGTCAGCCCCTCGACTTCGACGAAGGTCGAGAACCCGTCCGGGTAGACCTCCTCGACCGGCGGCGCGTAGACCAGGTCGACGCCGGCCTCGTCTGCGAGCTCCATATCGCGCTCCTCGTCGCGCGGGTAGCGATCGAGGTCCTCGCCGGGTCCGAACTGAGCCGGGTTGACGAAGAGGCTCATCACGACGACGTCGCATTCGGCCCGGGCGGCGCGCAGCAACGAGAGATGACCCTCGTGCAGGTAGCCCATCGTGGGCACCAGGCCGATCGAGCGGTCTTCGCGGCGCGGCCCTGCGAGCAGCCCTCGCAGATCGTCCTTAGCGCGGACGAGCTTCACGCCTGCTCTTGCATGCGAAGGCTCAGTCAGTAGAAGGCTCATGGGTCCATGCCCGGTTGGGGTCACGGCCGAAAGATCAGTATAGGCACTCAGTGGCGGAAATCTATGGGCTTGATCACACGCGCGGGCGCACCCGCCGCGATCGAGCCGGCGGGCACATCCTTGGTGATCACGGAATTTGCGCCGATCACACAGCGGTCGCCGATCGTCACGCCGCTGGTGACCGCGCAATTGACCCCGAACCAGCAGTTGGAGCCGACCTTCACCGGACCTCTGCTGGTGAAGCCCTGCCAGGTGACCGGCGTCTCGGGATCGTCGAAGCGGTGCTCGCCGTCGCCGACGAAGCAGCCGTTGGCGAACATCGTATGGTCGCCGATCTCGATCCGCTCGTAGGCGGCGAGCATCGTGTTGCGGTTGAGGAAGCAGCCCTCGCCGATCTCGATCCGCGCCTCAGGCGCAAGCGTCAACCAGCAGCCGGGCTCGAGCAGCGTCCCCGCGCCGATCCGCAGCCGACCCTCGTCGAGGGCCTCCAGCAGCTCACCCTCGACCGGCTGGCGGACGTAAAAGCCGCCGCGGGCGGCGTGGCGGGCCAGTCGAATGCGCCGCGAGAGGCGGCGGTTGCGCTCATACCAACGCCGCTTCTGCCACCAGAGTTGCCAGCCACGGTCCATTTGGCGACATAGACTGACGATCGTGAGCGATCTGCGTGGCGGCATCGACCTCGGCGGGACGAAGATCCAAACGGTGGTCGTCGCGGCCGACGGCTCGGTGAAGGGAGAGGCGCGACAGCCGACGCCCACCGAGGGAGGGCCGGAGGACGTGGCGCGGGCGATGGGGGATGCCCTGCGCGAGGCGGCATCCGCCGCCGACGTTCAGCCCGAGGATCTCGCCGGCGTCGGCGTCGGCTCGCCAGGGGACGCCGACGGCAAGACCGGCGTCGTCTCCGGGGCGCGCAACCTGCCGGGCTGGGAAGGCAGCTTCCCACTCGGCGAAACGCTCTCGAAGGGGCTGGGAGCCGAGGTCCGAATCGGCAACGACGTGCAGGTCGCGACCGAAGCCGAGTTCCAGCTCGGCGCCGGGCGCGAGTTCCAGAGCCTGATCGGCGTCTTCTGGGGCACCGGTGTCGGGGGCGGCCTTGTCCTCGACGGCAAGCCCTGGCTGGGCCGCGGCGCCGCCGGTGAGATCGGCCACATGGTGGTGAAGCGCGGCGGCTCCAAGTGCCCCTGCGGACGCAGGGGCTGCATGGAGGCCTACGCGGGCCGGGCGGCCATGGAAGCCGAGGCGCGCCGCCAGCATGAAGAGGGCCACAAGACGGACCTCTTCAAGCTGATGGAGAAGCACGGGAAACCCCGCCTCACCAGCGGCATCTGGGAGCGCGCGATCGATCACGGCGATCACCTCGCCGAAAAGCTGATCGACCGCGCGATCGAGGCACTTGGGACCGGAGTTGCCTCGGCGGTCAACTTGCTCGACGTCGAAGCCGTGATTCTCGGCGGCGGCCTGGGCGTCCGCTTCGGCGACCGCTACATGGACCCGCTCAAAGCGGAGATGGACAAGCACCTCTTCGTCAACGAGCGCCCCCCGGCAATACGAGTCGCCTCACTGGGCGACCTCGGCGGTGCAATCGGGGCCTCCCTGCTGATTGGGCGCTGAGCTAGAGGTCAGGCGGGCTGGGCGACCTGCAAGCCCTGTTCCTCAGCAGCATCACCCAAGCGTTCGTCATAGGTGACGAACACGCCGATCTCCTCGCGAATGCTGAGCGCGGTTGCCAGGTGGAGTGCGTCGAGGCTGCGCAATCCGAGTGGCTCTACTTCCGCGGCAATGTCGAGAATCCTGTCATCGATAGGAAGCAGTGAAAGACCCTCCATCCACTCCCTTGCCGCCATCTCGTACTTAGTGCCATAGCGAGCACAGGCACGAAGCGACTCAACCCCCAAGAGGCTGCTGGAAACGAACCCCTCCCACTCGACCAACTCGAGAAGCAGCGCATCGTGCTCGTTCTCGCGAAGCGGCAACTTCACATAGGCCGAAGTATCGAGGTATGCAGTCCGGGCAGCTACAGCCGCTCCTCTCGCAGTTCGTCAAGAATCTCACAGCTCGGCGGCCCCGGCGCAGGCGGCAGCTCGCATGCTCGTGCCAAAGCAACCAAATCGGCCCTCGGCATCGTCGCCCCGCGCTCGGCGACGAGCCGGGCGATCGGCGAATCGGCCGGCCCAGAAGGGATCAGGCGGGCGACCTCTCTGCCCCGCTCGGTGACCCGGAAGCTGCCGCCGTCCTTGACTTCCATCAAGTAGCGAGAAAGATTCTGCCGCAGCTCGCGGACCCCCACAGAATGCATGTGCGTCACGGTAGCACAAGGAGGCGAATACGCGCTGTGTTGTCTACACCCGACCGGCTGCCTGACGCTGCTGTCGGGCGATCGCATCGACCAGGACGGCGAGCAGGAGGACGCCGCCGGTGACCATGAACTTGACCGCCGAGGAGAGCGCGAGCAGGTCCATGCCGTTTGAGATCGAGCCGATCACCAGCGCTCCGAGCAGCGCCGTCCATACTGAGCCGCGACCGCCGAAGAGGCTGGTGCCGGCGATCACCGGGCCGGCGATCGCGAGCAGCAGCAGTTCGCTGCCCCCCGAGCCCTGATTGACCGCCAGTAGACGCGACGCCGCCATGATCCCGCCGATCGCCGCCATCGAGCCGGAGATGGCGAAGACCGCCACCCGCACGCCGTTGACCCGCACGCCGGCACGGCGAGTCGCCTCGGCGTTGCCGCCGACGGCGTAGACATGGCGCCCGAAGCGAGTTCGCTTGACGACGTACTCCATGCCGACGACGAAGGCGAGCAGGATCAGCAACGCCAGGGGCACGCCGCGATCGGAGTTGAGGATCGCCACGGCAACGACCGAGATCGCCGCGACCAGGCCCACCCGGAAGGCAAGCGTCGGAACGCTCTCACCGGCGAGCCCCGCCGCCACCCGGCGCCTGTGGCCGACGAAGACGACGCCGGCAAAGGCGGCGATCACGATCGCGCAGAAGACCCAGCCCACGGCGTCGGAGTAGAAGGTGTTGGCGAGGCCGGTGATCTTCGGGTCGGTGAGGTTGATCGTCCCGGTCGAGCCGAGCACCTGCAATAGCGCGCCCTGCCAGGCGAGCAGGCCGGCGAGGGTCACGACGAAGGAGGGGATGACGAAGCGGCTGAAGAGAGAGCCCTGGAGCAGACCGATCGCGGTGCCGACGAGGACCGCGGCGGCGATCGCCAGGTACGGGCTCCAGCCGTGCTTGACGTTCAGCACCGCCATCACCGCGGCGGCGAGGCCGCTGACGGCGCCGACCGAGAGGTCGATCTCGCCGAGCAGCAGCACGTAGACGATGCCGACCGAGATCAGGCCGATGGCCGTGATCTGCAGCATCAGGTTGGTGAGGTTCTGAGCGGTGAGGAAGCGGTCGTTCTGGGACTGGAAGATGATCCAGATCAGGGCAAGACCGAGAACGACGCGGACGGACGCGAGGTCGCCCTGGACGAGCCGGCGCAGGGACTCGCGGTTGAAGATTCCCAGCCCGCCCCTGGCGGTTGGCGCCGCGGCGGTGGCCCCCTCGCTTTTCATCGCCGCTCCTCCCTCTCGTCGCCCTTTTCGTTGCCGTTCGCGCCCTCACCGAGACCGGTGATTGCCGAGACGACGTGCTCCTCGGTCGTGTCCTCGGCCCTGAAGTCCCCGGCGGCCCTGCCGAGGCGGAGGACGACGATTCGGTCGGCGACATCGAAGACGTTGGCGAGATTGTGGCTGATCACGACCACGCCCAGGCCCCGCTCGCGCAGGCGCCCGATCAGCTCCAGCACCTGCTTGGTCTGCGGTACCCCGAGCGCCGCGGTGGGCTCGTCCAGCAGCACGACCCGCGGCTCGCCGAGGAGGGAGCGCGCGACCGCAACCTGCTGGCGCTGGCCGCCGGAGAGGGTGCCGACCTCCGTACGAACGCTCGGGATCGTCACAGCGAGACTGGAGAGCAGCTCATCCGCCCGGTGCTCCATCTTC
>DASSXC010000011.1:0-10271 GCA_035704205.1 Solirubrobacterales bacterium
TGACCGCCTGCACGAATCTCTAGGCGATCACTCTCCCGTGGAGTTCGAGTCTCTATACGTTGCCCAGGAGGTCCAACTGAGCAATCCCTCTTAAATTGGAAACCAACTAAAAACGGTCTCCGTCAAACCTGGTCCGGCTCAGACCGCCTGAATTTGGGCATGCTGACGCTGCCGACCCCAAAGCCGGCGTTTCACTGCTATCCAAGGAGTTGAGTGGATTGCGGCTCCTTACTGCTCGCCCCGCTTGCGGCGCAGACGGGTGACCAGACGGTAGGCCAGGTCCGCTATCTGCAGCAAGCGCAGCACCGCTTCGAGCTCGGACATCGAGCCTTTCGGTGTCGTTAGTGGCAAGAAAAAACCGCCTCGATGGGCGGCTGTTGAAATTGGGCTTGGGCGAAAACGGCGCACCACGCCCACCAACGACGCCTAGCGTAATGGCTACTTCGGCGGATTCACCCCCCAAAAGTCGCAATTTGGGAACTTCAAGGCTGAACCGCCACGACGGTGCCAGCAGCACTCCAGCTCCCTGGAAGTCACGACGAGGTGCGCAGCGAATGGGCGCTCACCTGACAGAGCCACAGCGCTTTGACGTTGGAAGTTTCAGGTGGGCGAACCGACCGCTTGGACTGGCAAGCTCCTTGGGCTGTGAACAAGACGCAAGTCTCCGACCTCGTGATCTTGGCGGGCGCGGGTGCAGTTGTCATCTCGGCGCTCGTCGCTGCTGCGGTGGCGATTTGGCGCACCAGGCTTCTCCTCCATGGCGAGTCATCTCGCCTCGAAAAGCAGCTCGCGCATGACCGAGCGCAGACGGAGCGGGAGGAGCTGCGGCACGTTATAGACGAAACCATTCGAACCGTCCAAAACGGCATGTATCGAGCGGTTGAGTTACAGGCTCTTGTCGTCAGGGCCAACAGGGAAGAGGCAATCGACTCAGACGCGTTCACGGAGGCCCGAGCTGGCCTCTCGGATTTGATTCGTCGCCTGAACGGATTTCAAGCCCGACTCGCCGTGAGGTTGCCTCCTGGTGCCCTTCTCCCGGTCGCCGTAGATGAGTGCCGGCAGGGGTTGGGCCTTGCTCGGACCTACGCTGATCTTGCTTGGCCGGACTCAACGAAGGTCGACCGCGATGAGCTTGAGCGCATACTTAGGGATGCAGAAAGCAAGATAACCACATTCGAGAACCAGGCGCGACTGCTTGCCCAGTCTGAGCTTGAAACCGATTTCGTCGCCCCGGTCTACGTAACTGTGGGAAGCAGTTCTAGCGCGTCTACGTGATTGGGCCGCATCGTGCCGAAGTGACGGTGGTCAAGAGTGGCGAGCTTGGACTCGCCCAGCCGCTCCGTTACGGCCAGGACCGCGCAGTCAACGAAGCCGACTTCGAGGTCGGCGTAGGTCCGCATCAACTCGGCGGCGCGTTCGTAGTCACTTTCGGTCAGGTCTTCAACGTCCAGCTCGCCGGCCTTGATCGTGCCGAGCAGTTTTGGGAAAGCATCTGCGCCGAGTTCGCGGTTGAGCAGGTGGTCAAGCTCGACCAGGACCGGCGCGGGGACGACGCGACGTTCCGGGCGGGGCTGGAGTAGGGGAGCGCAGCGCTCGTGGTCGGCGTCGTCGGCAACCATCGCTGCGACCAAGGGGCCGGTGTCGAGGATCAGCGGAATGGTTGCGGCTCGAACTCGTCGCTGCTCGCCCGTGCGCTGAGGTCGCTGCGCCCGGCGGTGAATGCGCCAATCAACGAAAACGGAGGCTGCGACTCCTCGCCACCCAACTCGTGCTCAAGCGCCTCTCGGACGAGCTGGGGGACGGCTACGCCGCGCTCATCGGCTACGCGCCGGGCGCGTTCCAGTAGGTCGGCGTCTACTTCGACGGTTCTTGTGGGTGAAGCAGCCATATGCAGAATTCTACCGATGGCCCCCACGGCATCTCGCTACGCAGGGAAATACCAGAAAGCAACCCTGACATGACACGAACAGAAGTTCGATCCGGTCGGTTTGCAATCGTGTTTCTCATGGCTAGACCAAACACGAGGACCGTCACCCCGCGCGGGGACGATTGGAGCGTGGATAAGCCTGGGGCTACCAGAGCCAGCTCGGTTCACGACACCCAGGCGGAAGCGATTGACGCCGCTCGCAGCTACCTTGGCAATGAAGGTGGGGGCGAGCTGAAAATCAAGGGCGTCGATGGGAAGGTTCGCGCCCAGGACACGGTTCCCCACGGGAACGATCCGCGTCGCTCGCGGGGCTAGGCGGTCTGATTCAGATTCCTGCGGGGCGGTCGAGGTCCTCGACCGCCCCGATCAGGATTACTTCGCTGTCGAGAATGGTCGCCGAACTGGCGCATTTACTGGCGCATTGGCCTTCTCGACAGGCAGGTCTGATCGGTGGACTCTCGCCGATACCCCGCCGCATTTGGCTTGCCAGAGCCTCTCGCCCAACAGAAAACGCCCCGCCGGGGAGGCGAGGCGTTTCTGGGGTTACTACAGGGAGGAGAGATATGTATCTCTATATATGTGGATCCGTGGGAGGTAGGTGGGCCCTTATGTGCCGCGGGGCGAGTCGATGGGAGTCAACTGCCATATGAGCGGCGCCAGGCCCGACCAGGAAGTTTCGTTTGCCCTTTATCGATCCTCTCTCGCGAATCCTTGAATCAAGATACGAACATACGTGCGATTTGTGTGTGAGGCGAGTCACAGAGACCTGTCTACGATCTCTCCAAGCCTCGGGAAGCAATTGTTCTACCCAATTCTAATGACCCGGTAAACATCTGGCAAGGCTTTCTCATGGACGCCCGTTGGACCGCTGTACCGTTCCTGCGTGGCCAAGCCGGGCTCTAGGGCGCGAATCGATGCGGTTTTGGCCGAGAGGGGCCTATTTCCGTCGCGCTCCGCCGCCGCTGGGGCCGTGCGTGCCGGCGAGGTGCAGCTGGGAGAGGACGGTCCGGTTGCGCTGCGCCCCAGTCAGCTGGTGGACCCAGGGGTCGATTTCAAGCTGAAAGGGAGCCAGCGCTTCGTCTCGCGCGGTGGGATCAAGCTCGACAACGCGATTTCTGCCCTCGGCATCGACGTCGGCGGGCGCGACTGCCTTGACGTCGGCGCCTCGACCGGTGGCTTCACCGACTGCCTCCTGCAGCGTGGCGCCAATCGAGTCATCGCCCTCGACGTCGCCTACGGCCAGATCGACCTGCGTATGCGGGAGGATCCGCGCGTGACCGCGATCGAGCGACTCAATGCCCGCGCCCTCTCAGCGGAGGATTTGCCGTTTCGGCCGGAGCTGGCGACCGTGGACGTCTCCTTCATCTCGCTGACCAAGGTCCTGCCGGCGGTCGTCTCCTGCCTGGCGCCAGCGGGGGAGGTGCTGGCCATGGTCAAGCCGCAGTTCGAGCTCGGCCGAGAGCGGGTGCGCAAGGGCGTCGTCCACGACGCGGCGGATCGCCACGAGGCCATCCTCTCGGTGGCGTGCGCCGCAGGCGAGCTTGGCCTGCCGGTGCGCGGCTTTGCCTCCTCTGGCCTGCCGGGGCCGAAGGGCAACCGCGAGACCTTTGTCTGGTGCGGAGGGGACGGCGAGCCGCTCGCTGACCTCGAGGCGGCCGTGCGCGAGGTCGACCCGTGAGCGAGCGGGTTGCCGCCCTGATCACGCATGCGCACCCGCCGGCTACGTCCGAGGCGGTTGCGCTGGCCGTCGCCGCGGCTGGGGACTCCGGCTGGCGCCTGGTCGCGACGGAGGAGGAGATCACCAAACATGGTGGCGCTGCCGAGGGGATCGAGAGGGTCGACAAGCTGCCGCGGCAAGCTGACCTGTGTGTGGTGCTGGGCGGGGATGGCTCGATCCTCTACGCGCTGCGCCACTTTGCCGGCACCGGCGTGCCCGTCTTCGGGGTCAACTTCGGCACGGTCGGGTTCCTCGCCGCAGTCGAGCGCGACGAGGCGGATGAAGGGATCCGGCGCGCTTTTGCCGGTGAGACGGAGTCGGTGGATCTGCCCGGGCTCGAGGTCGCGGTGGACGGGGCCTCGCGGGTCGCCCTCAACGACGTCAGCGTCATCCGCCGGCCCCACGAGCGGGTCGCCGAGCTGAGCTACAGGATCGCCGGCGAGGAGGTCGGACACGTCCGCTGCGACGGCCTCGTGGCCGCCACGCCCGCCGGCTCGACCGGCTACAACCTCGCCAACCAGGGACCGATCCTGGCCTGGGGCGTAAAGGGCTACGTGGTCTCCTATGTGGCCCCGCACTCGCTCACCGCGCGGGCGCTCGTCGTCGCACCCGGGGATGTCCTCCATGTCGGCAACGCCGGGCAGGGTGAGCCGGTTGACGTCGCGATCGACGGAGCGCTCGCGGGGGCGCTCGGGTCGGGAGCGGCGCTGGAGATCGGCTTCGCCGACGGCGTCGGCCGCCTGGCGCAGCTCCCCGGGACGAGCTTCTACCAGCGAATTCGCGAGAAGTTCGGCCACCTAGCCGTCTGAGGTCGCCTGACCGGCGCATATCGGCGTCCTCGGTCGCTCGCGTGCGGAGCACGCCACGCTCCCTGCGTCCTTTATCTGCTTGATAAGGCGACCTCAGACCATGTTTAGGGTTTGCGGCGATGGAACGCAAATGGTGGACCCTCGTCCTGAGCTCGATCGCGACGTTCATGCTGCTGCTGGACATCACGGTCGTCAACGTCGCCCTGCCCGATATCCAGCGCGAACTCGACGCCAGCCTCTCCAGTCTCCAGTGGGTGGTCGACGCTTACTCGTTGACGCTGGCCGCCTTCCTGCTCACGGCCGGGTCGTTGGGAGATCGCCTTGGCCGTCGCCGGGTCTTCTCGCTCGGGTTCGGCATCTTCACCCTCGCCTCGTTCCTCTGCGGGATATCCGGCGACCCGACCCTGCTCAACCTGGCCCGCGGATTGCAGGGGGTGGGCGGCGCGGCGATGTTCGCCACCTCGCTTGCCCTGATCGGCCAGGAGTTCCACGGCCGCGATCGAGCCACCGCGTTCGGGGTCTGGGGTGCAACCGTCGGCGGTGCCGTCGCGATCGGGCCGCTCGTCGGTGGTCTGATCACCGAGCACTTCGGCTGGGAGTGGATCTTCTTCGTCAACATTCCGATTGGCGCCGTCGCGATCCTCCTCACCGAGCTCAGGCTCGCCAACGTCGCCGCCCAGGATCCGCAGCGGATCGACCTGCCCGGCCTCGTCACCTTCTCCGGCGGGCTCTTCCTGCTGATCTTCGGACTGATTCGAGGCAACCCCGAGGGCTGGGGGAGCGCGACGATCGTCGCCTCGCTCGGCGGCGCGGTGGCGCTGCTGCTCGCCTTCCTCGTCGTCGAGGCGCGCAGCGATCACCCGATGCTCGACCTCGGGCTCTTCCGCAAGCCCGCCTTCAACGGGGTCTCGGCGGTCGCCTTCGGCCTTTCGGCCGGGATGTTCGCGATGTTCCTCTACCTGACGATCTACATGCAGGGCGTGCTCGACTACTCGCCGCTGGAGACCGGTCTGCACTTCCTGCCGCTGACCGTCCTCTCCTTCGTCGCCTCGCCGATCGCGGGCAAACTCTCCCACCGGGTGCCGATCCGCGTCCTCGTCGGCCTCGGCCTCGGCCTGGTCGGCCTCGGCTTGGTGCTGATGCACGGCCTCGAGCCGGAATCCGACATCTCAGCCCTGCTGCCCGGCTTCGTCGTCGCCGGCATCGGCATCGGCATCACCAACCCCGGCATCGGCCAGGCCGCGATCGCGGTCGTCCCCGCGGCCAAATCGGGCATGGGGTCGGGGATCAACACCACCTTCCGCCAGGTAGGGATCGCCACCGGCGTCGCCTCCCTCGGCGCCGTCTTCCAGTCCCAGGTCGACTCGAAGCTCTCGACCCTGCTGCCAAACGCGCCACCCGGCCTCGCCGAAGCGGTCGCCTCCGGCGGCTCCCGAGCAGCCGCGGGGGCCGCGCCGCCAGGACAGCGCCCCGAGATCGTGCACGCCGCCAAAGTCGCCTTCATCAGCGGCCTAAACGAGATCCTCCTGATCGGCGCCATAGTCGCCTTCCTGGGAGCCGCCCTCGGCTTCGCCCTCGTACGTTCCAGCGACTTCGTAACAGCTTCCGAAGAGGCTGAGCCCGCGGAGCCAGTCCCGGCGTAGCGCTCCTCGCGGTGGGTGGCGTGGGGTGGCGGACTCCGCCGCCCGGAGGCTGCGGAGGGCGAGGCTTGACCCTTTGGTCGGAAAGTCCCTTTGCCCGGAGCAGCGCGCAGGGCAAGGAGGGCGCCACCCCACGACAGGACCCGCCGCGCCGGGTGCTACAAGAACCACATGCTCCGCGAGCTCCGGATCGAGAACCTGCTGCTGATCGAGCGGGCCGAGCTGCGGCTAGGCAAGGGGCTCAATGCGATCACCGGCGAGACCGGCGCGGGCAAGACGGTCTTGGCGCACTCGCTCGACCTCTTGATGGGCGGCAAGGCGCGACCCCAGATCGTCCGCCCAGGGGCCGAGGAGGCCTGGGTCGAGGGAGTCTTCGACCTGCCGGACGGGTTGCTGGCCGAGCCCGAGCTGGCCGACGTCGCCGCTCGCTTGCCGGAGGGAGCGGACGAGGTGGTGCTGGGGCGTCGCGTTTCCTCCTCGGGGCGGACGGCGGCCTTCCTCGCGGGTCGCGCCGCCTCCGCCGCCGACCTGAAACTGCTCGGCGGTCGCCTTCTGGCCTTCTACGGACAGCACGAGCACCGCAAGCTGACGATCTCCTCGGCTCAGATGGAGGTGCTCGACGGCTTCGCCGGCGCCGATCACCTCGCCCTGAGGGAGAGCTATCGGGAGGCGCACCGCGAGTGCGCCCGCTTGGAGCGGGAGCTGGCCGAGCTGCGTGAGCGCGACGGTTCTCGGGAGCGCGACCTGGACCTCTACCGCTACGAGCTCTCCGAGATCGAGGAGGTGGCGCCCGACCCGGCCGAGGAGAAGGAGCTGTCAGCGGAGCGCGAGCGGCTGCGCCACGCCGAGGGCCTGCGCGAGGCGGGGTTTGGCGCTCTCTCGGGCGTCGCGGGGGCCGACGAGGACGGCGGAGGCGCGGCAGGTGCCCTGGCGGCGGCCGAATCGCTGCTGCGGGGAATCGCCGGGGTCGACGCCGAGTTGGACGCCCTCGCCGAGCGACTCGGCGCCTTGACGGTCGAGCTGGGCGACGTCGCGGGCGGGCTGCGCACCTATCTCGACGGGATCGACGCCGACCCCACCCAGCTCGTCATGATCGAGGAACGCCTCGACGCGATCGACCGCTTGCGGCGCAAGCACGGTGGCAGCGTCGAGTCGGTCCTCGCCCACGCCGATCGCTGCCGGACCGAGATCGAGCGACTGGAGAGGGCCGAGACCCGCGGCGCCGAGGCGGAGGCGCATCTGGCTGAGGCCGAAGCGACGCGCGAGAAATTGGGCGGACGACTGAGCAAGGGTCGCGCCGCGGCTGCGGGCCCGCTGCAGGAGCGAGTTGCGGAGGACCTGGAGGGCTTGGCAATGCCGGGCGCCAGCCTCGAGGTCGAGCTGGAGCCGCACCCCGATGGCTTTGGCCCGGGCGGGCGAGAGACCGTCGAGCTGCGCATCTCGCCGAATCCGGGCATGGCGCCTGCGCCGCTGCGCGATGCCGCCTCCGGGGGCGAGCTTTCGCGGGTGATGCTGGCGCTGAGCGGACTGGGCGAAGGCGGCGGGGCGGAAACGCTCGTCTTCGACGAGATCGACGCCGGCGTCGGTGGCAAGACGGCGCGCGTCGTCGGCGAGCGCCTGCGCGCCCTCGGCGAGGGCCGGCAGGTTCTCTGCATAACCCACCTGCCCCAGGTCGCCTCGCTTGCCTCGTCTCACTTCCGCCTCGAGAAGGACGTCAGCGGGGAGCGCGCCGCCGCCACCGTGCAGCGACTGGCCGGCGAGGACGTGGTCGGTGAGATCCGTCGCATGCTGGGCGGCGAGAGCTCCGACAAGGGGGCCGACCGCCATGCGCGAGAGTTGCTCAAGGCCGCCTGACCGGCGCATATCGGCGTCCTCGGTCGCTCGCGTGCGGAGCACGCCACGCTCCCTGCGTCCTTGATCTGCTTGGTCATGCGACCTTGAGGTCTTGCCCGCCGGCCATCGCTTGTCCTAGTCTCAGTGCATGGCCACCGCCAGTCGCCGTCGCTTTCCCGCGCTGCTATCGCGCCGCAACGGGGCGTCCGTGGGGGAGACGATTCAGGGGACGGTTCGGCTCGGACGCCGCACCAAGGACCTGGTCAAGCGGCTCTACCCCGGTGACGTCGCCGTCATCGATCACGTCAACGTCGACCGGATCGCCGCCGAGGAGCTGATCGCCACCGGTGTGCGCGCGGTGGTCAACGCTTCGCAGTCAAGCGATGGGCGCTACCCAAATGCGGGCCCGCTGCTGCTGGTTCGGGCGGGGGTGACCCTGATCGACGTGGAGGGCGTGGATCCCTTCGAGCTGCTCGAGGACGGTGCCGAGGTCACGGTCGTCGCCGGTGCCGTGCTCAGCGGCGGGAACGAGGTCCTGCGCGGCAGGGAGCTGGACGTCGCCGAGCTGGAGACTCGCTTTGCCGAGCAGCGCGAGCGCGTCGACGAGGCGCTCGCCGAGTTCGCCGAAAACACCGTCGCCCACGTCCGCCAGGAGACCGACCTGCTGACCGGCGCGATCGAGTTTCCCCCCACCCGCACCTCCTTCCGCGACCGTCAGGTGCTGATCGTCGTCCGCGGCGACCGCCACCGACGCGACCTGAAAGCGCTGCGCGCCTACATCCGCGACGTTCGGCCGCTGGTCGTCGCCGTCGACGGCGGTGCCGACGGCTGCCTCGAAGCCGGCCTCGAGCCGGACGTCATCCTCGGCGACATGGACTCGGCTGGGGACGAGGCGCTGCGCTGCGGCGCCGAGCTGATCGTCCACGCCTACCCGGACGGTCGCGCGCCGGGTCGCGAGCGGCTGCTGGGCATGGGCCTCGACCACACGCTGGTCCCGGCTGCCGGGACCAGCGAGGACGTGGCGATGCTGATGGCCTACGAGAAGGGGGCTGACCTGATCGTCAGCGTCGGCGCCCACTTCAACCTGATCGAGTTCCTCGACCGCAAGCGTGGCGGGATGTCCTCGACCTTCCTCACCCGCCTGCGGATCGGCGAGAAGCTGGTCGACGCAAAGGGGGTCAGCCGCCTCTACAACCCTCCCTCGACCTTCGCACCGGTGGCGCTCTTCCTCGTCGCCTTCATGGTGCTGCTGGCGATCGTCGTGATCACCTCGCCGGCGCTCAGCGATCTCTTCGACCTGCTCTGGCTGAAGGTCAAGATTTGGCTGGGGCTCTAGCCTTCCCCCGCCGATGGGTTACAGCGCTCGCTACCACGCCACGTCGCTGATCGCCGTCTTCCTCGCCCTGGCGATCGGGATCCTGATCGGCGCCGAGTTCGGCGGCGACACCCTCTCCAACACCCGCAGGGACCTCGAGCACAGCCTCACCGGGAATCTCGAGGACGCGCGCGAACGGGCCGACGACCTGAGCCAGGAACTGGGTCGCGTGAACGAGTTCTCCAGCCGGGTCTACCCGATCCTGGTGCGCGATCAGCTGCGTGGCCGTCGCATCGGCCTTGTCGCCTTCGGCGACCTGCCCGGCGACACCTACGGTGCGATCGAGGAGTCCCTGACCCCCACGGGCGCGCGCCTGGTCGGGGTGGGGGTCGTGCGGGAGCCGATCGATACGAACGGTTTGGCCGGCGATCTCGCCAAAACGCGCTTCGCCAGGATCGCCCGCGACCCCGAAGCTCAGACCGCCTTCGGGGTCGGGCTCGGCCGGCAGTTGGTGCGCGGCGGGACGCTGCTCGATCCCGTGCGAGGCCACCTCTTCTCGCGGGCGAGCGGCAACTTCGGTGCGCTCGACGGGGTGATCGTGGTCCGCGATCAGCCGCAGGACATGAATCCCGCCCAGCGCTCCCTGGTCGGCCGGATCGAGTCCGGTCTGGCGAGCGGCATCACCGGGACCCACACTCCCGCGGTCGGCGTCGAGGACTCCGCCGCCGAACCGTCGTCGATCTCCTTCTTCACCAGCAATGATCTCGCCAGCGTGGACGATGTCGACCTGGTCGCCGGGAGGTTGGCGACCGTCTTCGCGTTGCTCGGCGCCGAGGGCAGTTTCGGCATCAAGAGCAGCGCCGACCGCCTGCTGCCCGACCTGCTCGCGCCCTACGAATGACCTGGATCGGCTTTCCGGTGGCGATCGCCGTCGCCCTGGTGGTGGTGCCAGCCGGCGTCCGCGGTCTGCTCGATGCCGGTCTCGTGCGTGAGAACTATCGCGGCGTTCACCTTGCCTTCCCGCTTGGCG
>DASSXC010000012.1:0-13195 GCA_035704205.1 Solirubrobacterales bacterium
GAATGACATCGAGGTACGCTCAGTCAATAGGCAAGCTGAGTCAGGCGAGCAAGGAACGTCGATGATCGCTGTGACGCTTGGCTTTGAGCGGAGCAACATAGTCCGCTCGGCACCTCCTTCGACCCATCGTCTTGCGCCCAACGAAGCTACTGAGTGACAGGGGATTCCTGAGTGGCAAGTAGATCCTCTTCGACGAGGAGAAATCGTTCAACGGAACACAACAGACTGACCCGTTCCCATATGTAACCGTTACTACTCAAAATCGAGCCGAGCGCTCGGAAGCGAGTTGTCATATGGGAAAGGGAAGCGTGAGGAATGCCTAAAGGTGAGTCCAATAACGGCAACAGGAACATGGCAGCGTCACACCTGCCGGCGCTGGTGGAACCACGGCTCGTCAAGGCGCTAAACCATGTGCTGCGGCAGCACATCATGTTGGCAGCAGTCCAGGGGGAGGTCAGCCCAAACGAGCTGTCGAAGGCGCTCGATGAAGGCCTGAGCCAGGTCAGTTACCACGTCAAAGTCCTGCGGGACGACTGCGACGGGATGATCGAGGAGACGCGCACCGAGCCACGACGGGGGGCGGTCGAGCATTACTACCGCGCAACGGAGAAATCTCTCTTTCCGGCGAAAGCATGGCGGCGGCTCAGGAAGGGGCTGCGCACCGTGGTCGGCGCAGGGCAGGCCAGCGACCTCTTCAACGATCTGGCCGACGCCCTGAAGGCCGGCAAGCTGCAAGGGACGCACGATCACATCACCCGCACGCCACTCGTCCTCGACGCCGAGGGGGAGCGAAACGTGAAGGCAATCGCCGAGCGTGCAACCAAGGAAGTTGAAAATGAGCAGCGCGTGACCGCCAAGCGCAGGGAGAAGGCCAACGGCGACGGCGGCGAGGTGGTCGGCTACACCTTCGCGCTCCTGGCATTCGAGGCGGCCTGGGAGCCTGCCGACCTGCGCGCGCTCGTAGCGCAGGTCGAGAAGGTGGGCGCGTGGACAAACAGCGCAAACGGCGCGGGTCGAAACGGCAGCGGGAAAAAGATGGGTAAGCGCAAGGCGGTGGCATCCACCAAGCCCGGCACCTGAAGAGCCGGGCGATGGAAGCCGACAGGCAACTCAGCGATGCGTGGTGGGAAGCGCTGGGGCCTGCTGCTTTAGATCCGGTCCGGGTGCAGATCATCGAAGCACTCCGGTGGATCGGGGAGCCCCTGCATGCGATTGACCTGAGAGAAATCATCGACGGCGTCGTATGGGTGGTGCTTGAGCGCAACTTGAGGCACCTAAAGGCATTGGGAACCGTGGCCCCTGTCGATCTACCGTCGCGTCTTCACTTCTTTGCGCGCTATCAACTTGTGCTGGAACAGCAAAAATGAGCGCTGACCGCAATCCGGTAGCCGTTCAGTTTGGCAAGAACCTCCTGGCTTGTCGAGCGCGTGCTCGGCTCTCGCGCAAGGACCTTATCTTTCGCGCCTCGCTGAGCGGGAGTGAACTCCGCGCTTTTGAGCGGGGGGAATACGAGCCTCGGCTGGGTGAGATCGTCAGGCTCGCAAAGGCGCACTCGATCCCGGTCGAAGACCTCCTGGCGGGAATCGAATGGGAGCCTGGCGGCCGCGAGGGCGGAAGGTTCTACCTCCCGAACCTGGCGATTCACTCGGTTGTCAAGCCACCGGCCCGCCTTGCTCTCGCTGACACGGCGGCGATCGTTGTCGGTCTTCTCTTTGTCGTCGTTCTTGCTCTCAGCCTGGTGCTTGCGCGGGGCAGCTCCGGTGACTCAACGACCCTCGATCCCATTGTCGACACCGTCTCCGCATACGTCGATGCCGTCGCCAGAGGCAAAGGTAAGGAGGCTTGCGATCTCATGACCGAGAGAGCGCGGCACAGCGTTCTGATGGGCGCAAAGCACAAGTATCCAGGGCTGGAGCCCACAAGCTGCGCAGATGCTTATTCGAAGGCAGGCAAAGAGCCAAAGATCCTTGGTCCGTTTTACAAGGAACTGCTCCTCGCCACACCCCCGACAGTTCTTGAGATCGGAGGCGGGAAAGCGACAGCCGAACAATTTCGGATCGGTCTCTCCTCGCTTTTTCGGCTAACGAAGAGCGGTGATCGCTGGTTGATTTCAGAGGGCCTTGATCTGTGGGAGCGCAGGAGCTTGGCTCATGAATAGGGGAATGAAGAGATGACCGCTCCCGATATCTCACCGCAGTACAACGTGGCGATAGTCGAAGCCGTGATCCTCGAAGTCGCAGCGGAACTCCACCCCGCAAACCTGACGGTCAGGGAGCTGTCGCTGAAGATCGTCAGCGATGCCGACGATGCCAGGGAGGTCGAGACAGCGGGTCAGGCGATCCTGGGTCTCCGGGAGTTCGGCCTGTTCGCCGTCCGAGACGACGAGATCGTGGAACCGACATCGGCAGCCATCCGCGCGGTTGCGCTGCTCACATAGCTCAAGAGGAGCTGATCGTGCGGATGTCATGGAACAAACATTGCCGCCCTGCAGGGCGTTGCGATCTTCGAGTGCCCGTGACCTACCTCATGTCCGTCCTTCGCTCTATCGGAAACAAGCTTCTCGGGACGGGTAGCGGCTATTTCGCCGGAGTCAGCCTGGGGTGCATCATCGCTGTCTTGGCCGCAACCGGCTCCGCCTGTGCGGGAAGCCCTCCGGAAAAGCCGCTGACCAACGAGTGCGGCGAGGTGATCATCGCGGCCCAGGCACAACGCGTCTGCGGCACCCTCAACCCCGAATCCAACGCGAGGGCCGGCTACTACTTCGCCTATGCCGAGGGGGACGGCTGTGCAGGGGGGTCTCAAACCCCCGAGGAACCCGAAGTCGACGGCGAAGCCATCACGGTTTCGGCCGAGCTGGGCGGCCTTTCGCCCGACACGACCTACTCCTATTGCCTGGTCGCCACGAACCAGTTTGGCGAGGCCTTTGGCGACCCGTTGAGCTTCCGCACACCCGCCGAGGAGACGCCTCCCGCCAAGGTGCCGCCGGAAAACGTAGATGGCCTCATGCCCTCCCCTGTCCTATTCCCCGTGCCCTCGCCCTTGGGGAGGGCAAGGCGACACCTCGCGAAAAGGCTGGAGGCATGTCGCGGCGTGGCGAGGAAACGGCGCGCGAGGTGCAGGAGAAACGCCCGCGCGAGGTTCGAAAGAGAGCGGCGCGCAGCCCAGTCCGTCGGCGTGGACTAGCGACGAGAAGCCTGAGGAACTCCGGCTTCGACGCAGAAGTGCTCGAAATCCGAGCTGGCGGCTTGATTGCCGACGCGGCGAGCTTGCGATCGGGGCTCTCGCCGAGCCGCTCGGAAAGCGGGGTCCCGTCAGTATGTTTACGCGGTGCGACCTCTTCGGTATTCCATCAACGTAACTCTGGACGGGTGCTGCGATCACCGCGCAATATCCCCGGACGAAGAGATGCATCGTCACGCAACGGAGAGTCTCGCCCGAGCCGACGCTCTCCTCCTCGGCCGGGTGACCTACGAGATGATGGAGTCGGCCTGGCGGCCACCGGGGCAGATGGAGGAGATGCCCGATTGGATGGTGCCTTTCGGCCGGACGATCGACGCGGCCAAGAAGTACGTCGTGTCGAGCACCCTGGACCGGGTCGATTGGAATGCGGAGCTCGTGCGTGGGGACGTCGGGGAGGCGGTTCAGAAGCTGAAGCAGGAGCCGGGCAAGGGACTGGGCGTGGGAGGCTTAAAGCTCCCGCTGGCGCTGGCGGAGCTGGGGTTGATCGACGAGTACGAGTTCGTGGTGCAGCCCAGGCTGGTGGGCCATGGGCCGACGTTGTTCGCGGGGCTCTCGAAGCCTCTCGACCTGAGGCTCGTGAGCCGGCAGGAGTTCGGCTCAGGCGCGGTGGCGACGCGGTACGAGCCTCGGGCTTCCTAGAGTCGCCTGCTGCGCCCCCGTCTCGATCTGCACGGACCCGTTTCAGACGACGAGATCTGGATACAGCGGGTACGCCGCCGTGAGCTCCTCGACGGCGGCACGCACCTCGTCGACCAACGCGTCCGGAAGCACCGGCTTCCCCCGGTCGTCCTCGATCGGCGCCACCGCCCCCAGGACGGAGGTGATCAACCCGGCGATCTGGCCCATCGCCTCCTCGCCGAGGCCGCGCGTGGTCAGAGCCGCGGTCCCGAGCCGGATGCCGCTCGTGAACCAGGGGCCGTTCGGGTCGTACGGCAAGACGTTGCGGTTGAGCACGATGTCGCACTGGCGCAGCGCGGCCTCCGCCTGGCGGCCGTTGAGGCCGTGCGGGCGCACGTCCACCAGCAGCAGATGGTTGTCGGTCCCGCCGGTCTGCAGCACCTCGCCGCCGGCCACGAGCGCCTCGGCCAACGCGCGCGCGTTCGCGACGATCGCCGCCGCGTAGTCGCGGAACGACGGGGCGAGCGCTTCATGGAACGCCACGGCCTTCGCCGCCATGACGTGGGCCAGCGGGCCACCGAGGATCATCGGGCACCCCCGATCGACGGCGTCCGCGAACTCGCTGGTGCACAGCACGAGACCGCCCCGGGGACCGCGCAGCGTCTTGTGCGTGGTCGAGGTGACGACGTCGGCGTGCGGAACAGGGTCGAACTCGTCCTGGAAGACGCCGCCGGCCACGAGACCCGCAAAGTGGGCCATGTCGACCATGAACACCGCGCCGACCTCGTCGGCGATCTCGCGAAAGCGGCGGAAGTCGATCCTGCGCGGGTAGGAGCTGTGGCCCGCGAGGATGAGCAGCGGGCGGGCCTCCAACGCCAGCTCGCGCACCCGGTCGTAGTCGAGCAGGCCCGACTCCGGATCCACGCCGTACGGGACGACCTCGAAGAGTTTGGCGGACAGGTTGGCCCGCATGCCATGGGTCAGGTGGCCGCCGGAGGTCAACTCCATCGCGAGCATGCGTTGGTTGACGAGGCGCTGGCGCAGCGCCTCCCACTGCTCCGCCGACAGGAGCCGCGTGTCCCGCACCCCCTGCTCCTCGAGGAACGGCTTCTCGACGCGCTCGGCGAGGATCGCCGAGAAGGCGACGAGGTTGGCGTCGGCGCCGCTGTGCGGCTGCACGTACGCATGGTCCGCCCCGAACAGCTCCTGAGCCAGCGACGCCGCGGCCCCCTCGACCGTGTCGACGTTCTCGCAGCCCGCGTACCAGCGCTTGCCCGTGGCGCCCTCGGCGTACTTGTCGGTCATCCACTGGCCCATTGCCAGCTGGACGGCCAGCGAGCTGTAGTTCTCGCTCGCGATCAGCTTCAGCGCGTGTCGCTGGTCCTCGAGTTCGCTGCGGATCGCGGCAGCCACCTCCGGCGCCACGCCGGCGACCACCTCGAGCGCGGCCTCAAAGGCCCTGCTGGCCAGCGATGTGTCACCGGTGGTGTCAGGCGACATGGGGTTCACCCTACTCAGCGCCCTTGATGGCTGCGCATGCCCCCGCCCATGGAGGCGGAGCTGCATGCTCGAGAGCCCGGTGAACAGGTCTCACCAGTCAAGGTTGAGGCTCCAGGTTCCGATTATGGGGACGTGGTATCCGGGCTGAGCGAGCGCGAGCGAAGGACCGTCCTTGTCGGCGGCCTCCTTGCCCTCTGCCTGCTCGCTGCCTTCACCGCGCACGTCGCGGTCGGGTTTGGCGGCCCCGGCACCGATGCGCTCTTCAACACCTGGATCTACAGCGCCCTGATGCTGACGAGCGCCGCTGCCTGCCTGCTGCGGGCCGCGCTGGTTCGCCGCGAGCGAGCTGCCTGGGCACTGCTTGGCGTCGGCTTGCTGCTCTATACCGGCGGAGAAATCTATTACGCGGCCATACTCGCCGGGCAGGCGTCGGTGCCGATCCCGTCTCCCGCCGACGGCGGCTATCTCGCCTTCTATCCACTCGCCTATGCGGCGCTGATCGCCCTGCTGCGGGCGAGGATCGGAGCCTTTCCGGTCGCCCGTTGGCTGGACGGCCTGATCGTCGGCTCCGCGGTCGCGGCGCTGGCGGCGGCGTTCGCGCTCGGGCCGATCCTCGACGCCTCCAGCGAAGGCCAGACGCTCGCTGTCGCCACCAACCTGGCCTATCCGATCGCCGACCTGACCCTGTTGACGATGGTGGCGACCGCCGCCTCGTTCACCGGCTGGCGACCGGGGCGCAGCTGGGCGGTCCTCGGCGCCGGCCTCTTGCTGCTCGCCGTCTCCGACGGCGTCTATCTGCTGCAGGCTGCCAACGGGACCTACGTCGAAGGCACGATTCTCGATGCCGGCTGGCCGTGCGGTGTTCTGCTCGTGGCCTGCGCGGCGTGGATCGAGCCGGGCACCGCCGAGCCACTGCGATCGCGGGCGGTGCGGATCATCGCGATACCGGCCGCTGCCGCCCTGGTCGCGATCTGCATCCAGGCAGTCGAACGATTCGCCACCGCCCCCACCGCAGCGGCAGTCATCTCCCTGCTCACGCTGATTGCGGTCGTCGTGCGGCTGGTCCTCTCGTTGCGTGAGAGCCAAGGGGAAGTCCGCACGAGGTCGCAAGAATCGCGTACCGACGAGTTGACCGGGCTGCCCAACCGCAGGGCGCTGATGCTGGACCTGGAGCGTGCGATCACGCAGCCGGCAGCAGCCGGGGCCTTGCGGCTCCTCGTGCTGTTCGACCTAGACGGCTTCAAGCTCTACAACGACACCTTCGGCCACCCGGCCGGAGACGCCCTGCTGGAGCGACTCGGCGGGCGACTGGAGCGCTTCGCAGTCTCGAAAAGCCGCGCCTACAGGCTGGGTGGCGATGAGTTCTGTCTTCTGGCCGAGTGCACGGCGGCGGAGGTGGACGCGATCATCGCCGGGGCCACCGCTGCGCTCTCTGAGAGCGGCGAGGGCTTCGCGGTCACCACCTCGCAAGGCAGCGTTCTGTTGCCGAGCGAGGCCGGCTCGGTAAAGGACGCAATGCAGCTCGCCGACCGTCGGATGTACGCGAACAAGGTGAGCGAGCGGACCTCGGCCGGCTCGCAGTCGCGCGACGTGCTGCTGACCGCGCTGCGCGAGCGCCAACCGGAGCTGGCCGAGCAGGCCGTCGACGTCGCCGAACTGGCGTTGGCGGTCGCCGAAGAGCTGGGATTGGAAGCCGAGCAACGCGACGAGACCTACCGCGCCGCCCAGCTGCATGAGACGGGGAAGATGGCGATCCCCGACGCGATTCTGAAAAAGCCAGGCCCGCTCGAGGAGTCCGAGTGGGAGTTCGTTCGCCAGCACACCCTGATCGGCGAGCGGATCATTTCCTCGGCGGCGGCGCTGGTGCCGGTCGCGCGTCTGGTTCGCTCAAGTGGCGAGCGCTGGGATGGCAGTGGCTACCCGGACTCTTTGCGCGGCGATCAGATCCCGCTTGGTTCGCGGGTGGTTGCCGTTTGCGAAGCCTACGCGGCGATGGTCTCGGAGCGCCCCTACAGCGTCGCGATGCGTCCCGCGCGAGCTCTCGAAGAGCTGCGCCGGGGCGCCGGATCGCAGTTTGACCCCAAGGTCGTTACGGCCTTCGAGCGGGTCGCGGCGCAGCGCCGCCTTCTCGTCGGGCCTGGGCCAAGGAGGAAGTCGGACGGAACGGGGCGAACCGTCTCCATCCCCTGAGGGCCGCCCGTGTCGCGCCAGCCTTGCCGTGGATCGACGTGCCGGCCGATGTGATCCAGCCCTGTCGCCACTTTGGGAGCTGCACAATCCGCAGGATGGACATCCTTTTGCCGCTATGCCGCGTGCAGGACCAGGTTGCGGCTCGCCACGACCGTGCCGCCGAGCCTGGCGACCAGGCGGACCGGCAGCTTCCCCTTCAGCGCGAGGTCCGTCCTCCCGGCGCGCGAGAGGTTCAGCGTCACCAGCCGAGAGAGGCTCGTCGGGATCCCGAAGCGAGCGCTGCCGAGCCGGCCGCCGGAGCCCTTGGGCGGCAGCAGCTCAAGTTTCCCCCGGCAGCGCTGACCGGCGGCGCCACCGCTGCAACCGATCGCGATCGTTGCCTGCGTCTCCCCCTTGGCAGCCAGGCGGCTGCCCAGGCTGACCGAGAACGAGGGCGGTTCGAAGCGGCCGATCGCCCCCCCGGATGCGAACCAGAGGGCGCCGTTGTGGCCTTCGGCGAGCGCCGCGACCGGGGCGCAGCTGCGGACGGCGCAGGCAGGCGCACCGTAGGTGCGGCCCTTGGTGTCGATCGAACCGATCCGACCGCCCATGGCGAACCAGATGTCGTGGTGAGGGCCGTTCGAGACGATCGAGATGCCTCCCTGTATCGGGAGCTCGAAGCGCTTGTATTTGGGGTTCGAGGCCTTGGCTTCGAGCCTGTCGATATATGGGCCGTCGGACTGGCTGATCCAGAGCTTGCCATCGGGACCGGCAACGATGTCGGAGTACTTCGCACCCCTGGAGAAGTTCGGCGCCTGGTACGTGATCGTGCGCCCTGCCGGCGGTTTCCGGGCCAGTTGGGGCGACTCGGCGTCGACCAGCCAAAGAGCCTGGTCACTGCCGAGGGCGAGCGCCGAGGGCCGCCAGCCGGGCGGCAGCGTGTAGTCGCCTCCCGACGCCGTTGCCGGAGTGATTTTCGCGAGTCGGCCGATACCTTCGAGCGTCGCCCAGACCTCGTCGCCGACCGTCACGATCCCGGTCGGCCGGCTGCCCGGGTACGGAAGCACGAGCTCGCCCGGATTCCCCCCGGCCGGTGACTCGAAGAGGATCCGGTCGGCGACTGGCTCGGTGAACCACATGTTCCCATCGGGGCCGAGGGTGAGATCACCCACGCCGAGCACCGAACCGGATTCCGGCACCCTGCGTTCATCGAGGGCCCCACCCGCGACGATCCTGCCGACCACGTTGGCCGCATCGGCGCCACGGTGGGAGCCCGCGAACCAGAGGTTGCCTTCAGGGCCGACGGCCAGGGCTTCGGCTTCGGTCCCTTGGGGCAGGTGGACCATCCGGGCTGCGCCCTGGCCGGCGCTCACAACGGCAGGCGAAAGGGCTGCGCAGAGCACAAGGATCGCGACCAGCGACGGGACGAGACGGCGCATCGGCTGCATTATGCGCAGCCGCGGCTATGCACGCCCGCCTGGATGGTTGATTCCACGCCCCGCGCATCCCTCCATAAGCGACGAAATCCCGCCCTGGAGCGGGATTTTCAATTAGGCCTGCTTCGGGCGATTTCCGTGCGAGAACCCATCGATTTGCAGGGGCCTTTAGATAGTGCGATCTCCGCTCGCTGCCGTCGATACGCGGGGATGTGCACCGATGTGCGGCGTTTCGGGAACTTCTGGCGAGAAGTGCCCGAAACTGCCGATCGCGGTTCCAGCCCCTGAATTGGAGTCGCTGATACTGGCACCGGATCTCGGCTGCTTCTGGTTCGCGCAAGAGGAGCGGCGCGACTATACGATGGCCGCTGTGAATCGGAGTCTTGTAAACAAGCTGACGCTCAACGGCCTGATCTGGGGTCGGATGACGTTCGGGGTTGCGGCCTGGCTGGCGCCACGGTCCATCGGCAACGCGGTCGGTCTCGATATGAGCGGGAATCCACAGGCTGTCTACCTGGCTCGGATCCTGGCCGTGCGTGATCTCGTTCTCGCTTGCGGTGCTCTTGGGACTGACGGAGTGGTTCAGCGCCAGTGGCTGCTCGCTGGTTTGGTGTGCGACAGCGCGGACACTCTCGCCGGAGTCGCCGCGGGGCGGGGCGGATACCTACCGAAGCGCACGAGCGTCTACCTGACCGGGTTTGCTCTCTCGGGTGTGGCCGCGGCTATAGCGGTCATGGGAGAGCAATCGGGCGCAACTTCCGCGTAAACCCCGATCCATTCCAAGCCGTATTCACGGCACTCCCGCTTCGCGCGAAGCGCGACAGCCGTGCTGTCTCGACGAAAGGTTCGCGTCGGGGAGCAGCTTCACACTGCCAGAGCTACAACGGCCGCTCGCGCTCCTGTGCAGCGGGGGCTGCGTATTCGAGCGCGACGAGGACGTCCTCGCGTTCCAGGTAGGGGTAGTCGGCCAGCAGCTCGTCGACGCTGCCGCCAGCGGCAAGCTGACCCAGCACCGCAACGGCCCCGAAAAGAAATGCGCGGGGATATGCGCCGATATGCAGCGATTCGGGAACTTCGGCGCAGAAGTGCCCGAGACACGAGGGGCCGGTTCCATTTCCTCCGGGGCCGGTCTCAGCGGGCGGCCGGTGATAGCGAGGCACTTACCCCGGGCAAGCGCCTGAATCAGGGGTGGATCTTCTCGCCGCGCTCGAGCATGGCGACGAACTTGCGCAGCCGCCGCTCGCGCGTCTCCGGCTTCTTCGCGTCGCCGAGGCGGTAGACGATCGCGTAGCGGTTGGCGCTGTCGAGCTCGGCGAAGAACTCGGCCGCGGCGGGATTGGCGTCGAGCTCGCGCCGCAGGTCGCCCGGCACCTCCGCCGCGCGCTGGCCCCCGTAGGCAGCCTCCCAGCGACCATCGGCTTTGGCCGCTTCGACCTCGGCCAGCCCCGACGGTCGCATCGCGCCGGCTGCGAGCAGTGCTCCCGCCTTCTCGCGGTTGATCTTCGACCAGCGGCCGCCGGGACGGCGCGGCGTGAACCGCTGCAGGAAGTGGCGCTCGTCGAGGCCGCGCTTCTGGCTGTCGATCCAGCCGAAGCAGAGCGCCAGCTCCAGTGCCTCGGCATAGGTGACGCTCGGCGGCTCGGTCCCCTTCTTGGCGATCTTCAGCCAGAGCCCCCGGGACTCGGCGTGACTCTCCTCCAACCAGGCCTCGAGCTCGGCCGGCGTGGCGAAGAGCAGGATCGGCAGCTCGTCAGGCATCGACGGCATTCTCGCTCAGGGCATTCTGAAAGGGGTTCTAAGCAGCTCGCGCCAGCTTGCGGCGGCGCCTGCGCCGCGCCGCTTCATCAAGCTCCCAATCTCCCGTGTCCGGTTCCCAGAGGCTGAGCCAGTCGAGATGTTCGCCCAGACGGACACCGAGGATTCGCCCTGGTTCGTCGTCGAGGCGGATGACAAGCGTACCGCCCGGCTCAACCTGATCGCCCATCTGCTCGAACAGATCCCTTACGAGCCTGTCGACCCAAGCCAGATCGAGTTCCCAGCTCGCCAAGAACGTCCCTACACCCGCCCCCCGCTCGACACCCGGACCTTCGTTCCGGAGCGCTACCGGGTGCAGCAGGACCATCTACCGCGGAAGAGGCGACGGCATCCTCCGCCTGACAAAAGCCAGGTCAGGCCGCCAGATCGCGGCGTTCGAACAGCCAGGATCCAAGCGCTGCCAACGCTACACCCGCGGCGGTCACGCCGATGAAAGCGAGCGGGTCGATCCCGTCCTCGATCGCGTTGCCGTAGTACTTGAAGACCGATCCATAGCGGATCCAGTCAAGGCTGCTATCAAGGCGCCCGATCAGGTCCATGACGTACATCGCGATGAGGGCGCCCGCAACCGACCCCGTGACGACGCTCGTCCGCAGCGAGAAGCCCGTGACGACGACGCCGAGCCCGGCGAAGAGCAGAGCCAGCGGCCAGACGTTGGCGAAACCCGCCAGCGCCGGGCCGAAGGCAAGACCGGCGCCGGCGAGCCAGCTGCCAAGCATGGTCAGCAGCAAGGAGACAACCAGGACCGAGGCCAGCTCGACCGCAGTGGCGGTGAAGCTCGCTCCGACTAGGCGGCTGCGCGAGATCGGCGCTGAGAGCAGCACGTCGAGCCGGCCACTTTCGGCGGCGCCGGAGAGGCCGCTGGCAACGGAGCGGGCCGCCAGGTAGCCGACCGCCAGCGGCACGATCAGGCTCAGCATCTCGGCCTCCAGGTACTGCTCGACCGTCGCCAGTTCGCCGATGCTGAACGCTTCCTTCAGCTCGGTCGGGTAATCGCGGATCGCCTTGCCGAGCGCGTCTTCGACCGAGGGGAAGATGGCGACGATGAAGGCCGACATCAGCCCGAGCGGCAGGCCCCAGGCGAGCAGGGCGCGGCGGCGGTCGCGGAGCAGGCTGAGGATCAGCTCGGTCAACTCTCTCCCCCGTCTTCGTAGTAGGTGAGGAAGACCTCCTCCAGGGTCGGGTGCGCGAATTCGAGGTCGGCGACCGTGTGGCGCGAGATCGCCTTGACCACCGCGTCGAGGTCGCCGGAGACGTGGAAGTAGACGCGGCCATCCTCAGCGACGAGATCGCTGACGCCCGGCAGCAAGCGCAGCTGCTCGAGATCGACCTGCTCAGAGAACTCGACAGAGACGCGGCGTTGCGTCTTGCCGAGCAGGTCGGCCACGCGCTCGACCGCGATCAGCCTGCCATCGCGGATGATCCCGACCCGGTCGCAGACCCGCTCCACCTCGTCGAGCTCGTGCGAGGAGATCAGGACCGCGCAGCCGCGTTCACGTTCTTCGCGCACCAGGGCGAGGAACTCCTCCTGCATCAAGGGGTCGAGGCCGCTGGTCGGCTCGTCGAGGATCAACAGGTCGGGCTCATGGAAGAGGGCCAGGATCAGGCCCACCTTCTGGCGGTTGCCGCGCGAGAGCTCGCCCAGCCGCCGGTCGAGGTCGGCGCGGAAGCGCTGGGCGAGCGCCTCGGCCCGGTCGAGCGTGGGGACGCCGCGCAGGCGCGCAAGCAGCTCCAGGGCCTCGCGCCCGCTGGCCCTCTTTCCGTAGCCGAAGTCGCCGGGCAGGTTGCCGAGACGTGCGCGGATGGCGACGCTCTGGCGGCGGCTGTCTAGGCCGAAGATCGTGGCGCTGCCGCTGGTGGGATGAAGCAAGTCCAGCAACGTGCGGATCGCCGTCGTCTTGCCGGCGCCATTGGGGCCGAGCAAGCCGAAGACCTCGCCGGCCTCGACCGAGAAGGTGACGTCCTCGATTCCTCGCGCCCTGCCGTAGAGCTTGGTCAGGCCTTCGGTCTCGATTACAGCCATGCGCTCGTGCTCCCAACGTCAGGTGACTATCGCCGTTGCGATTGCCAGGTAGACGGCGATCGACAGCAGATCCTGGATGATCGTCGCCAGAGGCCCGGAGCCGAACGCCGGGTCGCTGCCGAGGCGCGACAGCAGGCGAGGAAGGACCGTCGCCACGGAGGTCGCGATCGAACAACTCGCGGTCAGAGCCAGCGCGACCGCCAGCGCCACGTCGGCATCGCCCCAGCCGACCAGGGCAAAGCCGAAGAACGCAAGCCCGATCAGAACTCCGATCAGTACCCCGGTGATCAGCTCTCGGCGGACCACCCTCCTCATGTCGATGCTCGCGCTCATCCCCCGGATCAGCAGCGTCTCGGTCTGCGTCCCGACCGCGTCGGCCATATAGACGACGGCG
>DASSXC010000013.1:0-6722 GCA_035704205.1 Solirubrobacterales bacterium
CAGGCCCGCCTGCTCGACGCTCGCCGTCCCTCTTTCGCAGCGCATGGCGCGACGCTAGGCGGCGTCGGCGCGCGGGTGGCGCGCTGAAAGTAAAGACTTTGCACCGTCACTCGCCGGGTCTGCTTACATTCCCCTGGTGGAGGGCTTCAACCTCTTTGGTGACCCCGACGAGTTCCGCGCCCGCATGGAGGAGCTCAGCGAGCAGATGCAGTCCTCCCAGCGCGTCGCCTGGGCCGACAACGCGATTCGCCTCGCCGTCGAGATGACCGTCGCCTCGATCGGCCGGCTCGAGCTGACCGGCTCGAGCGACGAGCAGGCGATGCAGGTGCGCGACGCGATCCGCGTCCTATTCCCTGAGGCTGTGACGCTGGTTCGCGAGGCTCGCGAAGGTCTCTCCTGAGCGTTTCTGGCACCCGGGTCCTGTCACGGCCCTCGCCGTGCCACCCGCGTGAGTAGCGCGATGGCGGGACTAGAGGAGCTCGAAGCGCAGGGAGGTGGCGCCGCCTCTCCTCAGGGCTGCTGCCGCCAGCTCCAAGGGGACGGCGACGAGCAGGGTTGGGATGGCGACCAGGATGGTGATCAAGGCATCGAGGCGGCGCTGCCAAGGTTTGTCGGCCGGTACCGCCTTGCTGCCACCCAGGGCGCCCAGGGCGCCGTTGCGGCCGAAGGTGAAGCCGTTGAGGATCGTCTGCCACATGGTCGCAATGCCGGCCCCCGGCGACCAGCGGGCTGACTTGACGACCTGGTCGCGGTGGGCGACGAGGCGACGCACCGCCTCGACCGTGAACAGGTAGCGGGCGTCGCGTTCCAGGCCCGCCCAGCCGGCGCCGCCGATCCAGGCGGAGAAACCGCCTCGGTTGGCGATCGTCGCGATCCCTCCGGAGCTCAACTGGTCCAACGCGCCCAGTGCCTCGCCCGCGTCGCCGGGATCGCCGACGACGCCCAGCCCGCAGCTCTCGCAGCGGCTGACCGGCCCAACCAGGCCGGGGCGCCGGTCGATCCAGCCAAACAGAGGCTCGCCGCAGGCCGGGCAGGGTGGGTTCTCGGGCCCGGCCCCCGCCTCGAGTGGGACGACCAGTTTTTGGGAAGGCTGAACTTTCAAATTGGGATACGGGCTTGGAGCACGATCTATTCACGGCGATTCAAGCATGGATAGGCAGAAGGCAGACTCTTATGTCAAAGTTGCGATCTAATATAAGTCAATAGCAAATTTATCTATAATTGCGATTAGCAACTAGGACTTCGCAAGTATGCCATTTCCACTTTTCCATCCAGAAAGCTCAGCTCCACGTCCGCTTGCCATGTCGCAGGACGAGTTCGAACGCGCATTTCCCAAGGAGGATCAGCATGTGGAGCGTAAGAGCGGCGTTAGTGGCAGGAAACTCCAAGAGGCCGTCGTAGCGCTTTCAAACTCCGAGGGCGGGATCGTCTTGATCGGCGTTGAGGACTCTGGATCTGTGTTGGGAAAGCAATTGACGCAAGGGGTGGAGGAGTCGATTCATCAGGCCGTTGCCTCAATCAGGAATCCTGGTCGCTATGGGCTTCAGGAAGTTCTCGTCGACGACGTGCCGATTACGGTCCTTTCGGTGGAGCGCCGCGTCCAAGGGTTCGCCCAAACCTCGAGCGGGCGCGTGCTCGTTCGTCGGGGAGCGATGAACGTCGCTTTGTTCGACGCAGAGCTGTTCCGGTTCATCTCCGAGCGGTCGCTGGAGCGTTTCGAGCTCAATGACGCGGGAATCGCCTACACCAAGGCGGACCCAGGATTGATTGCCGCAGTGGGGGAAGCCCTTGATTGGGGTCCCGACGTGGACGTTCGCGACAGGCTCGAGGAGCAGGGCCTCCTCGTTCCTCGCACGGAGCAGTTGAGTGTGGCTGGGGCGCTTTACCTCCTGCGAGAACCCGAGACGCTCATTGCAAAGGCTTACGTCGAAATCCGCCGCTTTCCCGACGCTGACGTCGTCGACCCAGACAAGCGCGTTGAGATCAGGGGGCCGATCAACCACCAGGTGGCGGAAGCAACTGAGCAGGTCACGCAGGAGCTGGGGTCCGAGATCGTCGTCCTCGGGCTTCGTCGGCACGAGTTGCCCAGGCTTCCGAAGGTCGTGATACGAGAGGCAGTTGCAAACGCCATCGCCCACCGCTCCTACGAGCAAAGTGGCAGCTGCATCCGGATCGAGATACGACCGGGCACGGTGACGGTGGTTTCACCAGGTGCCCTCCCCGCCCCTGTGACGGTTGAGAACATTCGAGATGCCCAATCGGCTCGTAATCCAAAGATCATCTCCCTCATGCGCCGCTTTCGCCTCGCTGAGGATGCAGGCCGCGGAATCGACATCATGCAGGACTCGATGATGGAGGAGTTGCTCGATCCTCCATCGTTCAAAGACACCGGCCATTCCGTTGAGGTGACCCTTCCGGTGCGGGGCGGCGTGACCACGCAGGAGAGGGCGTGGGTTCGCGAGGTCGAGGCCCGGGGAGAGATCGAGCCCATGGATCGAATCGTCCTGGTTCATGCGGCTCGCGGAGAGGAACTCACGAATTCCCGGGTACGAGAGCTCGCGCACGTCGATCGCTTCTCCGCAACCAGCGTCTTACAACGACTTCGAGATGCAGGATTTCTCGTTCAAAGGGGCGAGCGCGGCGGGGCTGTCTACGAGTTGAAGGGCGATTTGGAGCCTCCGGCAGGTCTGCGTCTCGCGCGGGACGAGCTCAAGGAACTGGTCTTCGCGATTTCGGAGAAAGGGCCAATTCAAAATGCCGACGTGAGGTCGATGACCGGATTGGATCGCCTCGATGCCCTTGCGCTGCTCAACGAGCTTGTCGCAGATGGTCGATTGGTCCGGCTTGGACAGCGAAGGGGCAGCTACTACGTGCGCCCTGATCGCGCTCGATCGTGACGCTCCCCCGGCGCAGATACCGTATGCCTGTGCAGCTGAGCGAGCTCATGACCACCGGAGTCGTCACCGCGACGCCCGACGCGAGCGCGGTCTCGGTCGCCCGGCGTATGCGGGACAACCGCGTCGGCTCGGTCGTGATCGTCGACCCGGCGGGCTCGCCGGTGGCGATGGTCACCGACCGGGACCTCACCGTGCGCGTCTTTGCCGAGGGCGTCGATCCCGAGGCCCCGGTTGGCGATCACGCCTCCCGCCCGTTGATCTGTGGCGAGCCGGCGATGGAGCTCGACGAGGCGGCCGCGTTGATGGTCCAGCACCGGGTGCGCAGGCTGCCGGTGGTCGATGGCGATAGCCTCGCGGGCATCGTCACGCTCGACGACATCGCCGTGCGCACCGGGAACCTCGAGGTCGCCCAGAGGATGACCGCCGAGGTGATCGAGGGCGCCCTGCCCCAGTTCTACTTCCACGAGCGGGGCTGAGCGAAGCTTGAATCAGAGCAAGGAGGCGGTTCTTGCCTGGGAGGAGCGCTGGTCGCGGCCGGCCGGGTTGGCTGCCTTCGTCTCGATTCTCCTGATCATCGCCGCGATCATCGTCGCCAGCGGAATCGGCGGCGGCGACGGTGACTCCGAACTGCTGCGCAACGTCGACGCCCACCGCAGCGCCCAGCTGATCTCCAGCATCCTGCAGGCGCTCGGCGTCGGCCTTCTCGCGATCCCGCTCTACTGCCTCTTTCGTGCCGCCAACGCGCGCAGCGAGACGATGCGCGGCCAGCTCGTCGGGGTCGTGATTGCCGCCCCTCTGTTCCTCGCCGTGCTGGCGATCCTCAGCGGCCTCTCCAATCTCGAAGCCGCGACGACCTTCGTCAACGACGAAGTGCCGCGGTTGATGGCGAAAGGCGTGGCGCTCGGCAGCGATCGCGCCAACGACGTCGCCACCGACACGCTCACGGACTCCTCGCTGCGATCGATCGCAGCCGGCTTCGGCATCGGCGGGCAGATCGGCTTCGTGGTGGCGATGTTCTACACCTCGCTGCACGCGATGCGAGTCGGCCTGCTGACCCGCTTCTGGGGCTCGCTCGGAATGGCTCTCGGCGCCGTCTCCTTCATCTTCTTCCAGTTCACCTTGCTCTGGTTCATCTACCTCGGTTTCCTCCTCGTCGGGCTCGTTCCGGGCGACAAACCGCCGGCTTGGAAGAGCGGCGAAGCGGAGCCCTGGCCGACTCCCGGCGAGAAAGCGGCAGCGGAGCTCGACGAGCCCTCTGACGAGGAACCCGGTTAAGCGGCGATTCGCTCAGCCGGGGCCCTCGCGGGCACCGTAGGGCCCAGCGGGTTCGCCTCCCCCGCGATCGTCCTGCGGTAGGAGAACCAGCCGTGGAAGTTGCTGCTCCACTCGCTCTCTTCCAGCTCGGCTGCGGTGAGCGGTCGGGCGGGGTGCTCCAGGGGCGACATGTGGCCGCTCTCCAGCAGGCGGTCATGGAGCTCGACGTCGGCGTCGAGGTCGCGCATTCCGGCGTGGGTCAGGTAGCTGACCCTGGCGCAGCGGCCGGCTGAGATCTTGATCAGGTCCGCGGTTGCGGTTCCCTCTTCCCGGTCCTCCGGGCGCACGAGGGGGAGGTGCCACTCGCCCTCGCCCAGCTCCTGCGGCTCGGAGGCCGCCCTCGCCTCGCGCATCCGCTCCGCTATGAGGCGGATCTCCGGTTGTGCGTCGGGGTGGCAGCGGAGGTTCCAGAAGTTGTCCCACTCGGTTGCGGTGACGATCACCGTATGCCACATAAATGGCTCCAGCAAGCGGTTTGCGACCTGCTTGTGCACGTTCAGCCACTCGCCGGGTCGACTCTTGGTCCGGGTCGCCTCCTCGACCTGCTCGAGGATGTCGAACATCTCCCCCCCGGCGGTCCGCGGGTCGGTTACCAGCGCGAGAACCCGGCGAACGGCGTCGTCGCGGGCGCGCAGCCACTCGCCTTCGGCGGCCTCCTCCCTCTCGCCGCTCAGTGCCGGGCCGGCCTGCATGCCGGGCTGATTCGAGCCGAACTCAATCGGCACATACGGTTCCTCGAGCACCCGGCGAAGCTGTTTGGCGATCGGGATCGCCCGCGAGCTGGCCGAGTTGCGCGAGAACACCCGATGGGTGTTGAACTCGGCGAGGACGAAGCGGGGGAAGGTGGCCTCGAGCGTGGTCAGCCGGTGTCCAGCGGGCGAGAGCGAATCGGCAAGGACTTTGGCGTCGAATCCCATCGGCTGCTCAGCAATCTGCCATTTCGAGTGGATGCCAAATCTTCGCGCGGTTTGCCCCTCGTTGCGGCTCTTCGGACTAACCCGGTGGTGCCGCCATGAACTCGACCCGGTGGCCGCCCGGCATGGTGACGAAGGCACGCGGCTCGCCCCAGAGCTCGCGGTGGCGCTCCGGTTCGTGACCGGCCCGCTCGAGGGCGGCGAAGGTGGCCTCGAAGTCCTCCGCGACAACCGCGACGTGGCCGAGCGCCGGCACCGTCGCCCCCTCGGTGTGGATCAGGTGGACCTGGGTCCCCTCGCGCTCCAGCCAGGTGAAGTTCGGGCCCAGCGCCTCGGGCACCGCGACCGGCTCGAAGCCGAGCAGTCCCCAACAGGCGGCGCAGGCCTCGACCTGCTCGGGTTCGACCTCAATCGAGACGTGTTGGAGCACCGGCACCCAGGATAGGACGTTAGAGCAGCAGCGATCCGAGGCTGACCAGGACGACCATCGCGGTCGACCAGGTCACGGCCTCGGCGGTGATCTCCATGTCGAGGCCGTAGGCGTGGGCGACGACCATCGAGTTGAGGCCGGAGGGCATCGCCGACATCAGCCGGTAGGCGGCGGGCAGGTCGATCAGCGGCGCCGCCAGCAGCATCAGCAGCGCCGGCGCGAGGGCGAGGCGGGCGCCGAGGGCGACGGCGACCGGCTTGGTCAGCGGCGGCGGCATCGGCAGCTCGCCGTGCTCGGCGTTCTCCGCAAGCGTCGCGCCGACCGCGAAGAAGCCGATCGGGAGCATCGCGAAGACGAGGATCTGCGAGGCGTCGACGAGGGCGTCGGGGGCGAGGGCGTCGGGGGCGAGCAGGCCGGCGATCGCCGCGTACAGCGGCGGGTTGCGGGTGAAGAAGGCCGCGACCCGCTGGCGGGGCCCTTCCCCAGCTTTGGTCCCGAAGGCGGCGCCGACGGCGAAGGCGCCGAGCAGCAGGCAGGGCGCCGTGACCAGGACGTCGTAGAGGACCGCGGTCGTCAACTGGTCGCGGCCGAGCAGGGCCACGGTCAGCGGGTAGCCGAGGTAGCCGGTATTGACGCTGAGCACGGCGCAGACGACCGCCCCGGTACGGGGGCGGCTGAGCCCGAGCACGCGGCTCGACACCCACCAGGCGGCGAGGCCCGAGAGTGAGACCGCGAGGATGCCGAGCAATAGGCCAACCCCGTGCTCGACGTCGATCTCGCTCGCCGCCAGGTTGAAGAAGATCACCGGCGGCACCAGCACGTAGAGCATCAGCGTCAGCGCTTGGCGGGCCGCCAGCCCAGCGGCCCGCGGACGCCGCCGCTCGGCGAAGACGCCGACGGCGACGCCGGCGGCGATTGCGAGTGCGGTCAAGAAGACGCCCACGCGGGGGACCTTTTCAGCATCGCGGACGACGCAGCTCGCTCGTCAGCCCTCCTCGCGGCGGGTGGCACGGCGGCGGGGGTCCCCCATAGCGGAGGGCGCCGAAAACGCCCGAGCACATGGGGGTGGGCCGCCGTGACAGGACCCGCCGCGCCGAAAGCTCAGGCGTAGAGCGCCTCGATCTGCGCCGCGTACTTCTCGCCGATCGGCTTGCGCTTCAGCTTCAG
>DASSXC010000014.1:0-6086 GCA_035704205.1 Solirubrobacterales bacterium
AGTAGGGCCGCTGCAGCTCGACCCGGAAGCGGTCGCGGCCGAAGGCGGCGAGCAGCCGGCGGGCGAGCGCCGCACCGTCGCGGCCCTCGCCCCGTTCCCAAGCTCCCGCCACCGCACCATCCCGTGCGCAGCCCGACAGGCAGACCAGGCCCTCGGCGTGTTCCTCCAGCTGCTCCAGCGCCACAGCGGGCTGTTCCGCGGTCCGCCCGGTGTTGTCACGAGTGTGGGAATGGGCCTTGCTCAGCAACCTGCAGAGATTGCGATACCCCGCCGCGCTTTCGACCAGCAACGTCACATGAGCAGCCGACGGGCCGATTTCGGCCGCCATGCGTCCGCTTTCGGCCCGTCGGCGGGCAGTGACCGTCACCTCCGCGCCGGTGATCGCCCGCACCCCGAACCCCCTGCAGGCGTGGGCGAACTCCATCGACCCCCACACCCCGTCGTGGTCGGTGAGGGCGAGGGCCGGATGGCCCCAGTCGGCCGCGGCCGCGGCGAGCTCCATCGGCGTCGAGGCCCCGTCGAGGAAGGAGAAGGCCGAGTGAGCGTGCAGCTCTACGTACGGGACGCTCACCGGTTGCACCCGTGACCGAGCTGAGCGAGCCGATGCCCTCGGTTGCGGCACTGGCAATCGAGGGAGCCAAGGGAGTCGGCAAGACGGCGACGGCGGCACGGCGGGCCGCCCTGATCCGCGAGCTCGACGATCCCACCCAGCGCAGCATCGCCGTCGCGGACCCGAGCCGCCTGCTCGACGGGCCATTGCCGGTGCTGATCGACGAGTGGCAGTACGTGCCGGAGTCTTGGGATCTGGTTCGGCGCGCGGTTGACGGCGGCGCGGCACCGGGCAGCTTTCTCCTCACCGGCTCCTCCCGCCCGGCGGAGCGAGGATCGCACTCGGGCGCCGCGCGCATAGTCAGCCTCCGGATGCGGCCGCTCGCGCTCTCCGAGCGCGGCATCGCCTCCCCGACCGTCAGCCTCTCGAACCTCCTGCGGGGAGGACGGCCGCGGCTGACCGGCGCCTGCGCCACGGGGCTCGAGGACTACGACGAGGAGATCGTGAGCTCCGGCTTTCCGGGGCTGCGTTCGTTGTCGGGCCGGGCGCTTCGTGCCCAGCTCGACGGATACCTCACGCGCATCGTCGACCGGGATTTCGAGGAGCTCGGCCACAACCTTCGTGACCCAGCGGCACTGCGGCGGTGGATGACCGCCTACGCGGCTGCCGCGCGGCTGCTGGGCGTCGATGCGGATGCCCTGCTCGAGGGACGGGATGCCGGCCCGTCGGTTCCGCGCGACGGGACGTTGCTCGGCGCCCTCTTCGAGTCCTTGGTGACCCTCTCGGTGCGAACCTACGCCCAAGCGGCGGAGGCGATCGTCACCACCGGGACCGAGGCCTACCGCCGCAAGGACGGAATCGCCGTCATTCCCGCCGCGCTGCTGGGTCCCTGAGGCTGGCGCAAGCAGGGCATCCATCAGGCGCGCTGCCGGTACCAGCGCCTGGCGCTGTCGCGGAAGACGACCAGGTCGCGTCCATCGATCAGGGCGAGCTCGAAGTAATGCCGCCACATCCGCCGCGGGGCCCACCAGCGGTCCTCGACCACCCACTCCTCGCGCACCGCAACCACCTCGACCCCGCCGACCGCAAGCGGCACCCCTTCGGGATCGACTTCAACCATCACCCGCCGCGGCGCATAGAGCCACCGAATCCCCGGCGTCATCGAGGTTGACCCACTTTTGTGCGATTACCGCCTCGAAGAATTGACCTGTGTTGCACACACGTGCGCCGCCGCTCCCTAACGTCGGCGCCATGTACTGGCCGCCGAAAGTTGGAGCCCCTCTCCCTCGTGCTGAATACGTCTGGTACGAAGAACGAAAGCTGAAGTGGATCCTTGGAGAGGGACACGGTCGCGAATGGGAGCGCGTGTTCCGCATCGACCCTGGAGACCGGGCCAAGGTCTGGAGGGCTATCGCTGATGCGATGCCAGAAGCCACGATCACGGAGGTTCGCGAGTCGCCTTACGGCATAACTTGCGGAGTCGAGGTCGGTCTTGCCGTCAACGGTCGCCGTGCTCGAACACGCATCTCTTGGCATTTCGCCGTCGAGATCGCTGCCCCTAGATTGGTGACCGCGTATCCGACCCCTTAGCATGGAGAAGCCGTGGCAGTAGCAAGAAAGATCAATGAATTCGACATCGTCGAGTTGACCGAGCGAGTGGACGATGCGCCCGCCGGTGCGCGGGGGGGAGTTTTGGAGTTCCACACGCCCGACATTGCGATGCTCGAGATCCTCGAACCTGAGCTTGGGCCCGCTGCGCGGATCATCTTCGCCCCCCTTGACAAGCTGCGCATCGTCAAGCAAGCGGCTAAGAGCTCCTGACACACTCATCGCCCCGGCGCCGGATAAGGGGTCAGGATCGCGCGGCGCTCGGGGACTCGGGAGGCGGCGTCGACCGGGAGGACCTTGAGGAGCGATTCGGGGCCCTGGGCGGCGCGGACCTCGCGCAGGGCGGCGGCGAGCCGGTGGCGGCGGGACTCGTCGCCGCGCACCGCGAGCTCGAGCTGCTCGGCGGCGCGCTGGCCGAGGCCGACCGCGCGCAGGCGCAGCGCGACCGCGGGGGCGGGCAGCTCCTCCAGCCGTGGCAGGAGCACGGCGCGCAGGGCTCGGGCCGACGCGGTCGGTCGGCCGAGACCCTGCGCGACGCTCCAGCTGCCGCCGTCACCGAGCAGCGCGCCGAGGCGGAGCCCCAGCAACGTCCGCCCCTTGCGCCGCGGCGCGGCGAGCAGTCGATCGACCAGCAGCTCCAGCGCCCGCTCCAGCTGGCTGCCGGCCGTCCCCTCGGGCAACTCGATCTCCTCCGCCAGCTCCTCCCAGGCGCCGTGGACGGTGGAGACGAGCAGCTCGTCCTCCCCGCGGGCGATGCGCAGCGCGCGCAATCCCGCCGGCCCGAAGCGATCGGCGACGTGGCGTGGCGAGAGCGCCGCCAGCTCCCCCAGCGTGCCGATTCCCAGCCGCCCCAACGCCCCGATCAGGTTGCCGGCCTCGCGCTCAGGCAGCCCAAGCCGATCCGCCAGCGCCGCCACGGGGAGATCCGAGAGGAAGGTCGTCATACGAACATATGTTCGTATTCGCGGCCGACAAAATCAACCTACGAAAGGTTTCTTTTCCGGCCGAGTTAGGTCCGCGTGACGATCGAGGCGACCAGCTCGTCCTCGAGCTGAGGAAGCTGATCGGCTTCGCCGGCGATCGCGCGCTTGCCGACCAGGGCGAGCATGCCGGCGGTTCGCACCCAATCCGCCCCCAGCCGCTCGGCGAATGCCTCGACCATCGCGTCGTGCCGCTTTGCGCCCTCGGGTCCGGCAGCGAGGATCTCGACCGTCAGCAGTCGTGCCGAAGGAGGATCGGCGGCGAACAGGGCGAGGGCCGCGTGGATCGTCGCCCGCGCCTCCTTCCCGGGCTCACCCTCCCCCTCACGAACCCGATCGACCTCCTCCAGCAGCCGCCCCAGAAGCTGCCGGTGGGCGGCGAGCAGGCAGTCCTCCTTGCCGGCGAACTGCCTGTAGAAGGTGAGCGAGGAGACCCCCGCCCGCTTCGCCACCTCCGCCACCGAGGCCCGCGCGTACCCACCCTCGGCGCAAACCTCCGCCATCGCCGCAATCAATCGTTCGCGCTGGTTGCGCGCAACGACGTCCGCGGGGATCCCGTGAGCCCCCCGCGGGAGGCGCCTAGCCTCGATCGCGGTCACTCGCTTTATCGCTTTGCCTCCTGTGATGGCGCTTGGCTCGCCTTTGCTTTTTGCTTCTCAGGCAACGCGCCTTGCCGTTTTGCACGACTCGCCTCCTGCCCTTCGCGCACCTGGCTCGGGGGGCGAAGTTCCCGCCGCCTTCGAAGACAGCGCTCGCGGGGGTCGGGTGCCTGGGAGAGGGCGGTGGGCTCTGGCAGGACTCGCCTTCGCATGGCGGTGCGGGAGGCGGCTGGTTCTGAGAGGCGAAGCCGCCGTTCACCCGCACGTCGTAGATGTCGAACTGGCCTGGGTCAGAAGCGACGAGGCTTTGAGAAGTTCGGACGAAGACGTCATTGCCGCTTGGGCTGGCATCGACGAACTCGGAGTCGAGCGGGCTTTGGCCGGAGGTGATTAGGCTGACGCAGCCACCGGCTGGGGAGCTGAAGTCTTTGCTTTCCTCGTTGCAGGTTCCCGCTCCCAGCTCCTCCCACTGATAGACGTCTTCTTTGCCGTTGGCATCGCGCAGGACCAATGACTCGAAGCTGTTGAAGAGGAGGCGGGTGCCGTCCTTAGAGAGGGCCCGGGGGGCGTAGAGCTGGTTCTCGGCGCCCGGGATGAAGGCGCCGGCGAAGAAGGGTTTGGCTGCCGGGTTTTCGTCGAGGATGTTTCGTCCCACCGGTCGCGCCCCACTCGGGTTGCAGGAGGCACAGCTGAGCTGTTCGCTGTCTGCCGAGTAGCGGTAGACCTCGGCGTCGGCTTCGCCGTTTTTGGCGTCGGTGTTGTCATAGCCCGTTGGCTGACCGGTTGATACGAAAGCGACAGTCGAGCCATCGGGGCTGACCCGGGCGGCATGGAAGAACGGTTCGACGTTGACGGGCGAGGGGTGTGAGTTCAACGCGGACGCATCGATGCTCGAGAGCGTCCCGATGAAGGTGAACGCACCACCTTCGTAGAGGTAGAGGTTCGGTTTGCCCGCCTGGGCTTCCTTGCCGGCGCTGCTTTCCTGTCCTGGATCGCCGAGCTTTTCGGCTGAGACCAGGTAGAGGCGCGAGGCGTCCTCGCTTGCCCCCACCACTCCCGCCACCTTGTGGGCGATCAGGTGGGTTTCCTCGGTGTCTACCTCGAATTCGTAGAGGTCAAACGACCCCACCGCATTGAACGACGGCTCGCCCGGCGAGAAGAATGCCTTTGAGCCATCCGCCGCGGCGGTCCAGAACTGCGCGGCGCCGGCGGTGGTTGGCTGCGATACCGCCACCGTGCTCGTGCCGTCGATCCGCACGAAGATATGGCCCGCGGAAGCGCTCGAATCAGACCAGAAGATGCGCGAGCCATCATTTGAGATCGCGTGGCTCGTGTTGATCGAACGGCCGTCTTTGAGGGTCGCGAAGGCCGGTGAGCCAACCGAGCACGAGTTGCTCGTGCCGCCACCCGGAAACACGCAGACCGCACGCAGGTCTCCGGCGCCAGTTGACTCGTAAACCGTCCTGCCGCTGAGTGATATGACCGGTGCTTCTGGGGTGAGCTTCTCGTTGGAGGAGAACACCACGTGGCTGCCGTCGGTCGAGAGCGCCTGCAGTTCCAGTTCTAACTGTGCCGGCGCCCGGCTTGGGGGAGTGACCGTGGTCAGTGCCACATAGCCCTCTGGCGAGCAGTTCATATGACGGTAGATGTTGGGGAACCCTCCCACAGCACCTGGAGCGAGCGGTGGGGCAATCGTGTTGTCACGCACCAGCCAACTACTGCAAAGATCCGCCGAGAAAGCCTTGAATTCGGCATCGGTTCCTTCCAGCGCACCTTCCCCCGGTGCAATTCCCCGCGGCGGCGAGACTCCGTGCGTCGACCAACCCCCCGCACTCCGACTGGCGATGTATTGGGAGCTGTAGGGTTCGCTCTGGGCGTCGCCGAAAGCGCGGAAGGTCGAGTAGGCGAGCTTGTCGCCGACGATCGAGCTTTGGTTTATCGCGGCGGGTCGGCCGGGACGCGCATTGACGGTGATGATGTCCCCACCGGCTTTGTCGACCGGCGAGACCATCTCGTAGGCCCGGCAATCCGGGAGGAAGGCGCCCGGACCGATGCGGAACCGCGCGTTGGCGCAGGGATCGGAGCTGGGCGGCTGGAGGGGCGAGGCGAAGGTGTGGAAGGTCGTGTCGGCGCCGTCTATGCCGACTTTGCCACCGACACCGAAGACCGGCCCGCCGCCGCCGCTTTTCGCGACGAAGCGGTAGCGGTAGTCGGTGTCCACTGCCAGGCCGCCGAGGAACACCCCGGTGGTGGTGACAGGCCCGTCAATCCCCGAGCCAAGCAGCGCCCCCGGTTCGCCGGGCTTCTCTTTGACGCAGGAGGCTTTCCAGTCTTCGGCTTCAAGGCAGG
>DASSXC010000015.1:0-8749 GCA_035704205.1 Solirubrobacterales bacterium
GTAATGTTCCGAGCCGCATGCGGCTCGGAATCGCCATCTTCGCAGCCCTGGCGGCGGCCCTCGCCACCGCCCTAGCGGTGTCGATCGTCGACGGGGGCGGGAAGACCAGCTCCTCGCAGGCAGCCATGCCAGGCGAACCCAGCGTAGCGATCGTCTCACCACGCAACGGCGCCCGGCAGACCGACCATGCCGTCGTGGTCAAGGTTCGCGTCGACAATTTCAGCCTCGCACCGGGCAGTTTCGGCACCGAACCACAGCTTGGCGAGGGCCATATCCGCTTTGCGCTCAACCGCGTGCCGGATTGCGTCGACCCGGTCAAATTGAAACGCGCCGAGGAAAGCCCGGTTGGCCGGGGGCGGCTGGTCGGCGCCTCCTTCGACTTTGCCCGCTACTCGGGTCCGAACGGTGTGCTCGCCGAAAGGATTGGCTCGAGCGGCAGCTACTCGCCGGCAACTCGTCCCGAGATCTATTACCACGAGCTGCCCGCCGGCTTCTACCGCCTGGTCGTGACCCTGGCTCGCAACAACGGCGCTACCACGCCCTACCACGCGGTGACCAACTTCCAGATCCTGCCCCGCCCCGGTCACGGACCCAAGTGCAGCGGCGGCAAGGTCTCCAGCGCCAAGGCCGCCGCCTTCGACTGACGCGGGGAACCGCTCAGCGCCCCGGTCAACGCAGAAGGCGTTCTGGCACGTCGAGGAACTCGACGCTGCCCGAGAAGGCGAAGCCCGGCATCGGACCTCCCTCCAAGGCGTAGATTCGCCTGCCGAGCGCGGCGCCGCCCAGGCCATGCCGGGGGGTGCGCATGCCCGGGAGAGACCGCCAGCGACGCGCGGCGGGGTCATAGAGCTCAACCGGGCCGATCGTTTCCCCCCCGGGGGCGATTTCCTCCCCGCCGAACACAATGGGCTTTTCCTCGACGACAACCGCGGCAAAGCCGCTGCGGGGACGGAGCAGCTTGGGGAGTCGAGTCCAACGATTCCGCCCGGGGTCGAAGCGTTCGACGACTTGAAGGTTGCGGCCGTGGGAGCGACCGCCGAACACGTAAATACCTTCGCCGGTCGCAACCGCGGCGATGTGCTCACGGGCAACTCGCATCGGCCTGGCCCGGTGCCAGCGGCGCTCCGCTATGTCGTAGACCTCGAGCGTCCCGACCACGTCGTCGTCGCCGACGCCGCCAGCAGCAAAGAGCTTGCCACCGAGCGCCGCCATCGCGGCGGCGGCGCGGCCGGTCGGCGCCGGCGGCAGCAGCTTCCACTTCGAGGTGACCGGGTCATAGCGCTGCAACGCGGCGGTGACAGGCCCGAAGCTGGCGTCTCTGTAACCGCCATAGACGTACAGAAAGCCTTCGTAGGAGGTGACCGCGGGATGGTTGACGGCAACCGGCATCGACGGCAGCCGCTGCCAGCGGTCGCGGTCGATCTCGTAGCGTTCGGCCGTCGCGGTCGTCTCTGAGGAGGGCGTGAAGCCGCCGACCACGTAGATCGAGTCGCCGATCCGGGCGGCGCCGACCTCGGTGCGCTCCAGGCTCGCGCTCCGCAGGGACCCCCACTCGCTGGTCGCCGAGGTACCAGCGCCGGTCAGCCCCGGCGGCCCGACGGTCGCCGCTCTCCCTTCCGGATTCGCCGGCCCCCAGGCGGCTGCGGTCAGCGCCAGCAGCGCCGCCAACAGCGCGGCAGCGATGAGCAGACGAAGCGCCCCGCCGGACTTCTCACTTTGCTCTTGCACCTGCTTCAAATTATCGCTGCTCGCGGCGGTCGCACCCGATCCCAGACAATACTTCACTTTGTATAGTGACTTGGATGCGGACCTATCGCCGCCTGATGGGCTTCCTGCGGCCGTACCGTCGCCAGCTCTGGGGCTCGCTCGTCTTCGCCTGGGCGGCGATGGGGATGACGGTGCTGATCCCGTGGTTGATCGGCCGCGCGGTGAACGCGATCGAGAACGGCGAAAAGCCCGACCTGCTGCCGCTTGCCATCGCGATCGTCGTCGCGGGGATCCTGCGCCTGGGCCTGACGATGGTGCGCCGCGTCGTCGCCGGCAAGGTCTCGCTGGCGGTCGAGTTCGACCTGCGGCAGCGCTTCTACGCCCACCTGCAACGGCTCGAGCTGGGCTTCTTCGACGGGCAGCAGACCGGCCAGCTGATGTCGCGGGCGACCGTCGACCTGCAGTCGATCCGCTTCTTCCTCGGCTACGGCCTGATCTTCATCACCCAGAACCTCCTGACGATCGTCCTCGCCAGCGCTGTGATGTTCGCTCTGGAGCCCTGGCTGGCGTTGATCGCCTTGGCCCCGGCCCCCTTGGTCGTCTACGCCGCCTCGCGCTACAACCGGGTCTCCCGCCCGGCCGTGCAGGAGGTGCAGCAGAGAATCGCCGAGCTGACCGCCGAAGCCGAGGAGAACGTCTCCGGGATCCGCATCGTCAAGGCCTTCGCCCGCGAGGAGCACCAGCTCCACCGCTTTCGCCGCGCGGTCGGCCGGGTCTTCGACCAGAGCATCTACTCGACCAGGTTGCAGGCGTTCTTTTCCCCCTTGCTTGGGCTCCTGCCGCAGCTGGGCATCGCCCTCGTCCTGCTGATCGGCGGGCGCCAGGTGATCGCCGGCAACCTCAGCCTCGGCAATTTCACCGCCTTCTACACCTACGTGGCGATGCTGGCGGGACCGATGCGGATGCTGGGGATGACGCTGGGGATGGCCCAGCGGGCGATCGCCTCCGGCAACCGCCTCTTCGAGATCCTCGACCGCGAGCCGCAGATCGAGAGCCCCCCGGAGGCGAGGCCGCTGCCGGCTGGCGGAGGCAAGGTGGAGATGCGAGGCGTCTCCCTCCTCTACGACGGCGCCGTCCCCGCGGAACCGCATTCGGCGTCGCATGGCGACGCCAAACGCAGCTTCGCGCTTGCCGGGATCGACCTGGCCATCGAGGCGGGGAGCACGGTGGCGCTGGTCGGGCCGTCCGGCTCGGGCAAGACGAGCCTGGTCGCGCTGGTCGCCCGCCTCTACGACCCCAGCGAGGGGTCGGTCAGGATCGACGGCGTCGACGTGCGCTCGGTCGATCTCGTCTCGCTGCGCTCCGAAGTCGCCTTCGTCGGCGACGACAGCTTCCTCTTCACCGCCAGCGTTGCCGAGAACATCGCCTACGCGAAGCCGGACGCGAGCCGCGAGCAGATCGAAGCGGCGGCGCGGCGGGCCCAGGCCGACGGGTTCATCGGCGATCTGCCCGGCGGCTACGACACGCTCGTCGGCGAGCGCGGCCTGACCCTCTCGGGCGGGCAGCGCCAGCGCGTCGCGATCGCTCGCGCCCTGCTCGCCGACCCGCGCATCCTGATCCTCGACGACGCCACCTCTTCGGTCGACGCGACGACCGAGGCGGCGATCAAGGAGGGCTTGGGCGAGGCGATGGCTGGGCGGACGACCTTTGTCATCGCCCATCGCCTCTCGACCGTCTCGCTGGCCGACGAGGTGGTCGTCATGGACGCTGGGCGCATCGTCGACCGTGGCAGCCACGCCGAGCTGCTCGAGGGCTGCGGCTTCTACCGCGAGATCGCCGAGCACGGCCTGGCCGACTCGGTCTTCCTGCAGCGCGACCTCGAGCAGCGCGAGGCGGTGGCGCGACTTTGAGGAAGCTCTGGCGGATCGTCCGCGGGGAGGACCAGCGCGGCCGCAAGCTGCGCTGGATGGCCGGCCTGCTGCGCCCCTACCGGGGCCGGGTGGCGCTGACCTTCGTCGCAATGCTGGCGGCGACCGGCGCCGGCCTCGCTCCCCCATATCTCGCCGGGCAGGCGGTCGACGCCGGGATCGTCACCGGCGACAGCGAGGCGCTGACGCTGATCGTCATCGCCTTCCTCGTCGTCGCGGTTCTCTATGCCCTCGCCACCTTCGCCCAGACCTACCTGGTCGGCTGGGTCGGCACCCGCGCCCTGCAGGACCTGCGCGAGCGCGTCTTCGCCCACCTGCAGTCGATGTCGATCGGGTTCTTCACCCGGCGCAGCCCGGGCGTGCTGATCAGCCGCATGACGAACGACATCGAGGCGCTCAACCAGCTCGTCACCAACGGCATCGTCACCCTCATCTCCAGCGGCCTCACCCTGATCGGGGTGGTCGTGATCATGCTCCTGCTCGACGTCGAGCTGGCCCTGGTCACCTTCCTCACCTTCCCCCTCGTCGCCCTGGCCAGCATCGTCTTCCGAGTCGCCTCCCACGGCGCCTACCGGGCGACCCGCGAGCGGATCGCCGCCGTCACCGCGTACCTGCAGGAGACCCTGAGCGGAGTGCGGGTGGTGCGCAGCTTCGGCCAGGAGCCCCGCCATACCGCGGCGATGACCGAGCTCAACGAGGCGAACCGCGAGGCGAACATGCGGACCGTCTTCCTCAACGCCTCCTACTTCCCGGCGGTGGAACTGCTTGCCGCGGTCGGCACGGCGGCGATCATCCTCTACGGCGGCAACCAGGCGATCGACAACGCGATCCAGATCGGCACGATCATCGCCTTCATCGGCTACCTGCAGGTGTTCTTCCAGCCGATCCAGGAACTCTCCCAGCTCTACACGACCTACCAGCAGGGTATGGCGGCGCTCGACAAGATCTTCGAGCTGCTCGACACCGAGCCCGACATGGTCGACGCACCCGGCGCGATCGACCCCGGACGATTGCGCGGGGAGATCGAGATGGAGGGGGTGTCGTTTGCCTACGCCGACGACGCGCTGGATCGAGAGGCCGGTGGCGAGCGGGTCGAGTGGGCCCTGCGCGAAGTCGACCTGCACGTGCCGCCCGGCCAGACCCTGGCCCTGGTGGGCACCACCGGTGCCGGCAAGTCGACCTTCGCGAAGCTGGTGGCGCGCTTCTATGACCCCCAGCAAGGCCGCGTGCTGGTCGACGGCCACGACCTGCGCGGGGTCCAGCAGCGGGCGCTGCGGCGACAGCTCGGCATCGTCCCCCAGGAGGGCTTCCTCTTCTCGGGCAGCGTGCGCGAGAACATCGCATTCGGCCGGCCCGAGGCGAGCCCGGAGGAGATCGAAGCGGCCGTGGCGGCCGTCGGCGCCAGCGAGTTCGTCGCGGCGCTACCGGAGGGGATCGACACCGAAGTCGGGGAGCGGGGAGTTCAACTTTCCGCCGGCCAGCGCCAGCTCGTCGCCTTCGCCCGCGCCCTGCTCGCAGAGCCACGCATCCTGATCCTCGACGAGGCGACCTCGAACGTCGACGTGCGGACCGAGAAGACGATCGAGCGGGGCTTGGAGCGACTGCTCGCCGGGCGCACGGCGATCGTCATCGCCCACCGCCTCTCGACCATTCGCCGTGCCGGCAAGATCGTCGTCCTGGAGCACGGCCGCATCGCCGAGAGCGGCACCCACGACGATTTGATCGAGGCCGGCGGCCCGTACTCACGCCTCTACGGAGCGTGGGAGCAGAGCTCGGCTGCCTGAGCGGTCCGCTCAGCCGGGACCTACACCGCCGCTCGACCCCCCGCCGGAGCCAGAGCCACCGCCTTCGGTGCCGCCGCCAACCCCGGCGCCACCACCGGCGCTTTCTTCTTCGACCGCACCCGCGCCACCTTCTTCAGGCGCGACTTCGGCTTCTTCCGGTGCGACTTCTTCGGCTTCTTCTTCCACCCCTTCGGTGACTTCTTCGCCCGGCACTTCGCCGCCGGCACCGCTCGGGACCGGGGGCGCTGGCGCTTCCGCGCACTCTTCGAGGCCAAACGTGCTCGCCGCCGACTGAAAAGAGGTCAGGGCGGAGGACGCTTCGGTTTCCGCTTCGCTCAGGGCTTCGCCTTCTTCGCGTTCGGAGGCAAGTTTGACGTTGTCCTCGGCCTGCGCCAGGACTTCCGCCGCGGCGATGAATTCGGCATAGCCGGCGCTGTCGTCGCTGGGCGCGCCCAGGCCCTTCAGGCGCTCGACCATGCCGCCGTAGAGGCCGGCGACCTGAGCCGCCTGCCCGCTGGCTTCGGAGCTGGTCGAGCCGACCGTGCCGACCGCGGCGTTCACCTCTGCGCAGATTCCATCGCCCTGAGCGATCAACTCTTCCTTGCTCAGCACGGTCGTGGCTTCGGTCGTTTCGACCGGCGCCGCGGCGGTTGAATCGTCGCCGCCACCACCGCAACCGGCAAGCGCGAGCGCCAGAAGAACCGGGATCGGGAGAAGTTGCCTGAGGATGCCCATGCGACGGCGAAAGTAGCAAAGCGACTAGACGGGCTTGTGCAGGGACTTTGCAGCTACTGCGCCCCAGGGACTCGAACCCCGAAATCCAGCTCCAGAGGCTGGCGTGTTGCCAATTACACCAGGGCGCACCGGACAGACTCTGAGGATATCCAGCGGCGCACGCCGGGCGCGGGCAGGCGGCGCTCGCTAAGAGATTTCTCCCAGGTCGCTGCCGGAATCGGCGATCCGCTCGCGGGCGGCGGAGACGTCGACTCCGTCGGCAAGCAGACGGCGCGCCTCGGCGAGGTCTTCGGAGCGGCCGACGCTGAGCGCGCCGGCCACCTTGCCGTCCTTCAGGTACCAGAGGGAGAACTCGCCACTGTCGCGGTCGCCGCGCCAGATCTCCTCGTCCCACTCGTGGGCCGGGCCGACGTACTCGAGGCTGGCCCAGTCGGCCAGGTCGCTGAAGAAGTAGGGGACGACGTCGTAGTCGCGCTCCTCGCCGAGCATGTTGCCGGCGGCGTGCATGCCCTGCTGCATCGCCACGTCCCAGTGCTCGACCCGGATCCGCCGTCCGTGGACGACGCTGTCGTAGGAGCAGCAGTCGCCGGCCGCGTAGATGCCCTCGGCCGAGGTGGCCAGCTTCGAATCGCAGACGATCCCGTCGTCGACCTCGAGCCCGGCGCGCTGGGCGAGCATCGCGTCGGGCCGCACGCCGGCGCCGACGACTGCGGTGTCGCACTCGATCGCGCGACCGCTCTTGGTCAGCACGGCCCTGAGCCGCCCGTCGCCCTCGAAGGCCTCGAGCTCCTCGCCGCCGTGGACGGTGACCCCGTGCGATTCGAGCTTTGCCTGGAACCAGCGGCCGGCGTCCTCGCCGAAGGTCCGCGAGAGCGCCACGTCCTCCATCATCACGATCGTGCACCTGACTCCCTTCGCGGTCAGCGAGGCGGCCACCTCGGTGCCGATGTAGCTGCCGCCGATCAGGACGACGTGCTCGGCCCTCTCGGCGTCGGCGCGGATCGCGTCGGAATTGCCGAAGGCGCGCAGGTAGTGGATCCCCTCGTTCTCGGCGCCCTCGACACGGAGGATGTTGACCATCGCGCCGGTGGCCAGCAGGGCCTTGCCGAAGGCGACCTCCTCCCCACCCTGCAGCTTGGCCGTGCGCGCCGCCGGGTCCAACGACATCACGTTGACGCCGGTCAGCAGCTCGACCTGGTTCTCCTCGTACCAGCCGGGCGGGTTGACGTAGGCGTCCTCGCGGCTCGCCTCCCCGCGCATGTACTCCTTGGAGAGCGGCGGGCGTTCGTAGGGCGGCTCCGGCTCGCGCCCGGCGAGCAGGATCGAGCCCTCGGCGCCGCGCTTGCGCAGCTCAGCCGCGCACTGCGCCGAGGCCAGGCCGCCGCCGACGAGGAGGAAGTCGACCTCGCGGTCGGCCACGCTCAGCCGGTCCCGTTGCCGCCGGCAGCCGGGCCGAAGAGCTCCTTGATGTCCTCCTCGCGGCCCGGATCGAGCACGGCCAGCACCTCGTCGCCCGCCTCCAGCACGGTGTCGGCGTTGGGCACGAAGCCCCTGCCTTCGCGCAGCACCGAGATCAAGAGACTGCCTTCGGGCATCGAGAGATCGCCGACACGACGACCGGTTACCCCGGAATCCTTGCCGAGCAACATCTCGATGATCTCCAGCTGCTCCTCCTGCAGGTCGAGCAGGTGGACGAGCCCGTACTCGGGAATATCGTGCTCGAGCAGGCGCAGGATCAGGTCGGTGGCCGAGACCGACGGTTTGACGCCGAGCAGATCGAAGTGCGGACGGTTGCGCGGGTTGTTGACCCGGGCGATGATCCGATCGACCTCGTACTTCTCGCGCGCGACCTGGCAGATCAGCATGTTGTCCTCGTCGTCGCCGGTCACGGCGATGACCATGTCGGCGCGCTGGATCCCGGCCCGCTCGAGCACCCAGAGCTCGGATGCGTCGCCGTAGGTGACGTTGTGCTCGAGCTCCTGCTCGACGGTCAGGTAGCGACGCCGGTCGCTCTCGATCACCGTCACCTCGTGGTCTTTTTCGAGCAGCTCGCGGGCCAGGTTCCAACCGACCTTCCCCGCCCCGACGACGATGATGTACATCAGACCGCCTCGCGCTGGGCGCCTTCGCGCACGGCGCTCTCGAGCATGTCGATCGCGACCCGGGTCGGGCAGATCGTGTTCATCCCCTGCTGGCGGTACCACTCGGCGCGCAGCGGGTCGAGGATCCGCGCGATCACGTTCGGCACCTCGTAGCGGCGCTGGGCGATCTGCGAGATGACGATGTTGGTGTTGTCGCCGTTGGTGGCGGCGATGAAGGCGTCGGCCTTCTCGATGCCGGCGGCGAGCAGGGCGTCGGTCTCGAGCCCGGTGCCGACCGTGAAGCGGCCACCGAGGTCCTCCCAGCCCCTGTCGAGCCCGACCTCGAGCCTCGTGTGAGACTCGGGGTCCTCGTCGAGGCAGGAGACTTCGTGCCCCTCGTTCAGCATGCTCCTCGCCACAGAGGAGCCGACCCTTCCGCAACCGACGATGAGAATGAACACGCAGCGGATACTAGATGTCCAAGGTCCGAGGACGCACCGGACCAAGCAGATCA
>DASSXC010000016.1:0-6168 GCA_035704205.1 Solirubrobacterales bacterium
AGCGACCACGACCACCCCGAGCTGCGCCGCGAGCTCGGGGAAATCCGCGAGGAAACCAAGCGCTACGTCAAAAAGCAGCTGCGCAAGAGCGAGAGGCGCGGCGAAAAGCGCCTGGGCAAGCTCGAACGCCGCATCGACCAGGTCGAGGCCGACCGCCAGCACGCCGAGTGGCGCATCCACACCAACACCGAGCAGATGCTCGACGGCCTGCTGAAAGAGGTCCGAGCCATAGCGGACCTTCTAACTCGGACCCGCTAGAGAGCGCCTACTCGGTCGAGATCGACGGATCGGCCTGCACCCTGTGCGGCACGACCATGAGGAAGTTCTCCGCGGCGTTGGACGCCAGCGAGCCGATCCGCTCCGCCTCCTCGTCCTGACCGGTCGCCCGCAGCTCATCGGCGTAGTGGGAGAGCAGGTCGTCGATGTCGAGCAGCCCCTCGGCGTCGATCTCCTTCAGCTCCACTTTGGCGCCCTCGCCAAGTCGCGAGGCGATCGCCTCGCGGTCGATGCCGAAGGCGTTGTGGCGGACGTAGACGCGGCCACCGGTCATCCCGGCACAGGCCCAGGGGCCGAGGTCGCCGAGCACGATCGCGCGGCCGGAGGTCATGTACTCGAAGGCGAAGCCCTTGGCGTTGGCGCGGTTGACGATGCAGCCGCGGCCGTCGTCGATCGCCTCCTCCGGCTCGCCGCCGAGGACGACGTCGGCGCCGGAGAGGCGGATGCAGAAGCGCGAGTCGGCCGATCCCTGCACGAAGAGGCGGCCGCGCTGGGCGCCGTAGGCGAAGGACTTGCCCACCGAGCCGTTGAGGCGCTGGCCCTTCGCCCCCTTGCCCTTCAGCACCGATAGAGAGCCGCCCAGCATCGCCTTGCCGACGCCGTCCTGGGCGCCTCCCTCGACCCGGATCGAGACGCCGTAGGCGTTGAAGGCGCCGAGGCCCTGGCCGGCGACCGAGCCGCCGTTGAACTCGAGGTTCGCCAAGACGTCGTCGTTTGACTCGGGGCCGCCGTCGAAGATGCGCGAGCGGGCGATCGCACCGGCGAGCTCGGTGCCGAGCACGCGGTCGTTGGCATCGGTAGCGCGGGGGAAGCTGCTGCTGACCGTGCTGCCGGAGCAGATTTCGCCGGCGAGGGCGCCGATCTGCGCCGAGGCCTGCTTGGCCTCCATGCGGATCGGGCGGGCGACGACGAGGCCGGCTTCGGCCCGCTCGTCGGCGACCTCCTCCGCCACGGGCAGATCGATCGGCTCGAGGTCGAGGAACTCCTCGAGCGGCGTGATCAACGGCGCCAGGTCGATCTGATCGTGGTGGGAGATCTGCTCCAGCAGGTCGTAGCGTCCGACCAGGTCCTGGGCGCGGTCGTAGCCGAGCGAGGCGGTGACCTCCTTGACCTCCTCGCCCATGGCGGCGAAGAAGCGGGCACAGCTCTCGGCGGCGACGTCGATCTCCTGCGGGGTGAACTTCTTCAGGCCGTGGTCCTGGGCCTGCTCGACCGTCTCGATCTGCGTGGCGATGCCGACGTGGCAGGTGTCGAGCTGGCAGCCGCGGCAGATCGTGCAGCCGAGGCTGACCATCGCCAGGGTGCCGAAGCCGACCCGGTTGGCGCCGAGGCAGTGCAGCTTGACGACGTCGTGACCGGTGCGGTAGCCGCCGTCGGCCCAGATCTCGACCCGGTTGCGCAGGCCGGCCTCCATCAGCGCCCGGTGCACGGCGCGGGTGCCGATGTCCGAGGGCAGGCCGACGTGACGCAGGGCGTGCTGGCGGGCGGCGCCGGTGCCCCCCTCGAAGCCCGACAGGGTGATGATGTCCGCGCCCGCCTTGGCGATGCCGAGGCCGATCGTGCCGATGTTCGGCACGACGGGCACCTTGACCGAGACGCGCACGTCGGGATTGACGGTCTTCAGCTCGTCGATCAGCTCGGCGAGGTCCTCGATCGAGTAGAGGTCGTGGTTGTTGGAGGGCGAGATCAGGTCGGTGCCGGGCGCGGCGTTACGCGCGGCGGCGACCTTCTCGGAGACCTTCTTGCCGGGCAGGTGGCCGCCCTCGCCGGGCTTGGCACCCTGGCCGATCTTGATCTCGGCGACGTAGGAGGAGTTGATCATCTCCGCCGAGACGCCGAAGCGGCCCGAGGCGACCTGCTGGCCGCGCCACTTGCGGTACTTGCCGTACATGTCGCGGATCTCACCGCCCTCGCCGTTCACGCAGAGGACGTTGATCGCCTTCGCCGCCTCGGCGTAGGCGCGGAAGGCCGGCTCGGACTGCGAACCGAAGCTCATCGAGGAGATCACCACCGGGTAGTCGTGATGGCCGATGCCGGCGTCGACCACCGATGCGTCCGACAGCGGCTCCCTGTCACCCACGAGACCCATGATGTGGCGCATCGAGATCGGGTTCTGCGCCTCCAGGTCGCGCACCTTCTCGCTGTATTCGGCGTAGGAGCCCGAGCCGTTGGCGGTGGCGATCGCCGCCTTGTAGACCTTGGGGTAGAAGCGGAACGTCTTGGCCGGTTTGGCGTCCTCGTCGCCACCGAGGATGCGGGCTCGCAGGTTCGTGTCCTCGTCGAGGCCGGCGAAGCCGACCCCACCGCCCTCGGAAGCGGCGAAGGCCTCGGTCTGGAAGATCTCGGCCAGCTCCGGCTTGACGCCGATCGAGGAGAACTGACGCGCGTAGCCGCGCACCTCGTGGATGCCGATCGTCGAGATCACTTTCTCGATTCCCTTGGCAAGCGCCGCGCAGAGGTTGCCGATGTCGGTCTGGTAGTCCTCGACGCAGATCACCTCGACCATCGTGTAGGGACAGACGCCGTTGGCGCCGAGCCCGAGGGCGAGCATCGTGTCGTGGACGTTGCGGATCGCCGCCGAGCGCAGGACCAGGCCGCAGCGCCGGCGCAGGTTCTCCTCGCCGGGCTCGACCTTGAACTGCTTCAGCGCCTGGTCGACCGCCGAGGTGGCGAGGTGGGGATCGAGGTAGCGGCGCTCGGCGTCGTAGACGGTGCGGTCGGTGAGCACCAGCAGCTCGGCGCCGTCGCGCACCTTCTTCACCGCCTCCTGCTTGATCCGCTCGATCGCGCCCTGGGTCGTCTCCGACTCCAGCAGCGAGATGTCAACCGCGCCGGCGCGGCCGCGGAACTCCTCCCAGAGGTCCTCGAGCAGGTAGGTGTGGTGCTCGCGGGCGATCTGGCGATAGGTCTGGTCGGAGAGCGGCGCCATCCCGTGGTGGCCGCCGAGGATCACCGGGAAGGAGGTCTCGACCGTGCCGGTGTCCTCACCGGCGGTGTCGATCGAGGGGCGGCGCCCGAAGACCGAGCGGGTCGAGAAGTGCTCCATCTCACGCTCGCGGTCGATCGCCGGGTTGGTGACGACGGCGACCGTCTCCTTGAAGTAGTCGGCAAGGTTCTGGCGCTCCGGCGAGAGCGCCGCGAGCGGACCGTCATAGCCCAGCGACCCCACCGGCTCGGCGCCGTTGGAGGCCATCTGCTGGACGAGTTTGACGTCGTCGCGCTGCCAGCCGAAGCCGGCGAGGACGCGGTCGGCCACCTTGACCGGCTCTTCCGGGCCGGCGTCGGAGTAGCCGGGCACGTCGGTTCCCTCGAGCGGGCCACCGGTGTGCAGGGCGCGGTCGTAGGGTGCCGCCTCCTCGGCGCCGTTGCGCGCCAGCCAGCGGTCGCGCACGATGCGCAGCATCTCGTCGTGGGAGCGCAGGGTCGAGCGCTTGGCACCGCGGTCGATCGCGACCATCGCCTTCTCGCCGGGGGCGAGCGGCTTCGGCTCGGAGACCATCTCGGCGACGGCGACGACGCCGGGCTCGGAGCTGAAGACGAAGTCGTCGCCGGTCTCGACCTGCCAGAGCGGACGCAGGCCGAGCGCGTCGGCGGAGAAGACGCACTCGTCGCCGTGGCGGGCGATCAAGGCCACCGGCCCCTGGGCGAACGGGCCCATCGCCTGGCGCAGGTACATGTAGAAGCGGTGCAGCTCGTCGGGCAGCGAGCGGATCTCGTTGACGATCGGCGGCACGACCATCTCCATCGCCTCGGCGAGGCTGAGCCGGTCGCGGCTGACCAGGGTGTCGACGGTCCGGTTGAGGTCCTGTGAGTCCGAGCTGCCCGGCCGGATCGGCACGCCGAGCATGCGCGCCTCCTGGCGGAGCTGTTCGACGGTGTTGATCTCGCCGTTGTGGCCGAGCACCGAAAAGGGCTGGACGCGCTTGAACGAAGGCCAGGTGTTGGTCGAGTAGCGGTTGTGGCCGAAGCAGCCGATCGTCTCGAAGCGCTCGTCGCGCAGATCGGGGTAGTACTCGCCGAGGATCTTCGGCGCGCCCATCACCTTGTAGACACAGGTCGTCGCCGAGAGCGAGGGGACGTGGACGTCGAGCTCGCTCTCGAGCTCGATCAAGAGGTCGAAGAGGACGCGGTCGCGGCGCGAGGCGTCGGCGACGAGGCCGGCGACCTGCCAGAAGTGGGGCTCCTCCTCGCGCGCGGTCGGGCCGAGGGCGGGCGAGTCGACCATGCCGATCCGCTCGGCGAGGATGCGGAAGCCGCCGCGGCCGAGCAGCTCGCGGGCGTCGTGCTGGACCTTCTCCAGGTCCTGCGAGCGCTCGACGAAGACGTGGGCGACGGCGAAGGCGTCGTCGAGGGTCAGCGAGGGGTCGTGCCCGCCGGAACGGACCTCCTCTGCCCAGATCTTGCGCGGGATGTCGACCAGGAGGCCGCAGCCGTCGCCCTCGCCGTCGACGTTGCCGGCGCGGTGGAGCATCTTCTGCAGCGCCGGGATCGCGCGCTCGATCGGTTCGTGGCTCGGCGTCGCGTCCTTGCGCACCGAGGCGTAGATCGCGCAGGCGTCCTTGTCCTCGACGCTGGGGGGGGAGACGAGCGGCCGGTAGGCGCGCTCTGGCGAGTAGCGGACGGGCTCGCCCTCGCCGTGAAGCTCACGGGACTGGGTATGGGACATCTCGACCTCCCGGTTTCCGCGCCTTCTCCGAGCGGGCGCGCGACGGGTTGACAGGTTGTCGGATTATAGAGACGGGTCGCGGCTCGATCCAGCGAAACCGCATTTAGCGTCGCTATGCGGGGATAAATGCGGTCTCGACCGCTACGCCCATGACATCGGCTCGTAGCCGCCCTCCGGCTGGACACCGATCAGCATGGCCGTAACCGGCTCGTCGGAGCGGTTGAGGATGGTGCGGCTGGCCGGCGGCTCGATCGAGGCGAAGGTTCCAGCGGGCGCCGGATGGTCCTCGCCATCGAGCCGCATCACCGCCTCGCCCTCGAGCACGATGTAGAGCTCGACCTGGCCGCTCTGCGCCTCGTCGTGCTCGGGAATTTCCCCGCCGGGCTCGATCTCGACCAGGTTGTAGCCGAAGGCCGCGGTGCCCAGGGCTTTGCGAGCCAGCTTCCAGGTCGCCCCACCCGACCCCTCCATCGACTCGAACTCGTCACGGTGCTTGATCGCGTAGTTCTCGGCCATCAGTGACCCCGACTCGCGATGGTACCGCCTGCCCCGCACGTCGCCCCCGGCGGCCTATTCCACCGAGAGCGCAACTTTCACTTCGCCGGCGGAGTTCTTGCCGAACAGGTCGGCTTTGGTGTCGCCGTTGACGTCAGCCAGCTCGAGCGAGTAGCCGCTCGGCCAGGTCGCCCAGCTGGCGGCAGCGGCGAAGACGCTGCCCGTCGAGAGGCCGACCTTGACGTCCCCAGCGGAGTTCACCCCGACCGCGTCGGCCTTGCCGTCGCCGTTGGTGTCGCCGAAGTCCAGCGAGTAGCCGCTGGGCCAGGTGGCCCACGAGGTGGGCGCGAGGAAGCCGCTGCTGCCGTTGGACCAGGCGACCTTGATGTCCCCCGAGGAGTTCATCCCCAGTGCGTCGGCCTTGGCGTCGCCGCTTACGTCGGCGAAGTCAACGGAGTAACCGTTGGGCCAGGTGGCCCATGAGGTGGGCGCCATGAAGCCCGTGCCAGACGACCATCCCGCCTGGATGTCGGTGGAGGAGTTCATGCCCAGCGCGTCGGCCTTGCCATCGCCACTGACGTCGGCAAGGTCGAGCGAGTAGGCGCTGCTCCAGGTGGTGGGCGTGGCGAATTTGCTGCTCGTCGTCGAGAGCCCGACCTGCGTGTCGCCCGCCGGACCCCTGCCGATCGCATCAGCGCGTTTGTCGCCGCTGACGTCAGCCAGGTCGAGCG
>DASSXC010000017.1:0-7004 GCA_035704205.1 Solirubrobacterales bacterium
CTGAAGCGGCAAAGGGCTTACTTGCCGCGGCTTCGAGCGAGCTTGCGCTGGAAGCGCTCGACGCGACCACCCGTGTCAACCAGCTTCTGCTTGCCGGTGTAGAACGGATGGCACTCGGAGCAGAGCTCGACGTGCAGATCCTCCACCGTGGCTCGGGTGTAGAACTGGTTGCCGCACGAGCAATGCACGTTGGCGAGGGTGTACTCGGGGTGAATTCCTGCCTTCATGGACCCCAAGTCTAGAGAAGTGCGCAAGAACGCCTGCGCAGGGGTTGGGAAATGCCCACCGCCTGCCGATAGCTCAGGCATGACGCCCGGCCAATCGACGGCACCCGACAGCCGCCTCGCCCGCATCCTGCGGGTCTCCCTCGCCGTGCTGCTGTTCGGCGGCACGGCTCTCGTCGCACTCCATTACTGGTTCGGCGTCGGCGGAGGACTGCACGACGTGATCGGCACCGCGGTCTATGACGCCGTCGTGATCGGCGCCGGAGTTGCGTGTTTGACCAGGGCCTCGACCTACGGACGCGAGCGCAATGCCTGGATCCTGATCGGCCTGGCGATCCTCGTCTGGGGCGCCGCCGAGGTCTACTGGGCGGTGGCGATCGAAGACAACCCGAACGCCCCCTATCCCTCCCCGGCCGACGTCGGCTACCTCGCCTTCTACCCGCTCGCCTACGCCGGGCTGGCGCTGCTGGTCCGCGCGCGAACGCACGAAATCAACTGGCGCCTCTGGATGGACGGCCTGATCGCCGCGCTGGGGACCGCCGCCCTCGGCGCCGCCTTCATCTTCGACTTCGTCGCCGAGAAGGCCGAAGGGAGCTCGCTCGAAATCGCCACCACGCTCGCCTATCCGCTGGGCGACATCGTCATGCTGGCGATGGTCGTCGGCGTGATCGCCCTGACCGGCTGGCGACCGGGCCGCACCTGGTCGCTGCTGCTGGCCGGCCTTGCTGCGCTGGTCACGGCCGACATCGCCTTCACCCTGCAGCTCACCGACGAAGCGCTGCCGGGGGGCAGCTGGGTCGAACCGGTCTACCTGATCTCAGCCGTCTGCCTCGGCGCCTCCGTCTGGCAGCCGCGAGCCGCGGCCGAGATCACCTCGCCCAGCGACAGCAACCGGCGCCGCGAGATCGTCGTCCCCGCGGTCTTCGCCGGGGTGATGATCGGCCTCTTCGCGATGCAGTACTTCAGCGCCACGAGCGGCCTCTCGACCGTTCTCTGGGCGTCGACGATGACCGCCGTGATCGTCCGCCTGGCGATGAGCGACAGGGAGAACAAGAGGCTCTTCGAGCAGGTGCGAACCGACCAGCTGACCGGGCTTGGCAACCGCGGGCGGCTGCAGGTGGACCTGCCCGTCCGCTTTGTCCACGCAGCCGAAGGGAGACCGATGACGGTGCTGCTCTTCGACCTCAACGGCTTCAAGCACTACAACGACACCTTCGGCCACGCGGCCGGCGACGAGCTGCTGACTCGAATCGGGGGCGCATTGCTGGACGGGCTCGGCGACGAGGGGATGGCGTACCGGATCGGCGGTGACGAGTTCTGCGTGCTGCTGACCTGTCCGCCTGAGCGCTTCGACGAGATGACCCGGGAAGCAGCCAGGGCGATGACCGCGATCGGGCCCGGCTTCGAAGTGAGCGCATCCTGGGGCGCGGTGAGGGTGCCCGAGGAGGAGAACGAGCCCTCGGGCGCGCTGCGCCTGGCGGATGCGCGGATGTACGCACAGAAGGAGTCCCGCCGCCTCGCCCACGACGACTTCCTCGAGCCGACCGTGACCGCCTCGCCGGAAAGCGAGACCCCGTCGCTCGCCGACCCCGCTAGCGGGCGCTGAGACCGGCAAGCAGCGCGTCGAGCGTGCGGCCCACTTCCTCCCGCATCCGCGCGGGATCCTCCGCCCGGGCGACCAGCATCGCCGCCTCGTCGAGGGCGCCCATCAGCACGTGGGCAAGGGGGCGAACCGGCTGCTCGGCGATCGCACCGGCCTCGATCGCGGCCCGCAGCGTCGCTTCGATCAGGCCGAGGCCGTGCTCGGCGGCGATCTCGCGCCAGCGGTCCCAGCCGAGCACCGAGGGCCCGTCGAGGAGGACGATCCGCTGGGCCTCTGGCTCGGTGCAGGCCTGCAGGAACATCTCCGCTCCGGCCCGCATCGCCTCGAGCGGCGCCGCGGCGCCGGTTTCGAGCGCGCCCGACGCGATTTGCCGGGCGAGCTCGGCCTCGATCCTTTCGTAGACCGCTTCGAAGAGCTGCCGTTTGCCGTCGAAGTGGTGGTAGAGCGCTCCGCGGGTGACGCCGGCGGCACGGACGATCTCTTCGGTGCCGACCTCGGCGTAACCGCGCTCGGCGAAAAGCGCGCGCGCCGCCTCGATCAGGGCGTCCCGCGTCGCCTCCGAGCGCTCCGCCTGGGTCCGTTTGACATTCATACAGTCTGTATGTAGCTTACGCGGTCCGTCGGCCGGAAACAACGCTCCCAGGAGGATGCAATGAGCCAATCAGAGCAGCGTCGTGAGATCGATTTGCCCGCGGGCAAGGTCCGCTACCGGGAGGCGGGCGAGGGCAAGCCGGTCGTCTTCGTCCACGGCTACCTGGTCGACGGCCGTCTCTGGGACGGCGTGGTCGACCAGCTCTCCGACCGCTTCCGCTGCTTTGCGCCCGATTGGCCGATCGGGGCCCAGCGGGTGGCGATGAATCCCGATGCCGACCTCTCCCCCTACGGGATCGCCGCCATCGTCGCCAGCTTCCTCGAGGCGCTCGACCTCGAGGACGTGACGATCGTCGGCAACGACTCCGGCGGGGCGATGTCGCAGGTCCTCGTCACCCGCCACCCCGAGCGGATCGGCCGGCTCGTCCTCACCAACTGCGACACCCATGAGAACTTCCCCCCCGGCCCCTTCAAGGCGATGCCGCCGATCGCGGCGCTGCCGGGCGGGATGGCGCTGATCGCCGCGCCGTTTCGGATCCCCGCCGTCGCCCGGGCGGCCTTCAAGCCCTTCTCGAAGAAACCGATCCCGGCCGAGCTGGTCGCCTCCTGGATGGAGCCCGGCCTGCACGACCCAGACGTCAAACGCGACGTCAAGAAGGTGACCGTGGGGATGAACAAGCGCTACACGCTGGAGGCAGCGGAGAAGCTGCGCAGCTCAGAGCTGCCCGTCCTGCTCACCTGGGCGCCGGGCGACCGGGTCTTCCCGCTCAAGTACGCCCAGCGCCTCGCCGGCGAAGTCCCCAACGCCCACCTGGTCGAGATCCCCGACGCGGCGACCTTCGTCCCCCTCGACCAGCCAGGGCGGCTGGCCGAGGAGATCGCCGGTTTCGCCGGCAGTTAGTTGCACTTCGCGCAAACTGCGGGATTTATCGCTAATTGCATGTTTTTCGTCCGATCCAGAGGCGAATCTTCCCCAACGCCCCCTACAGGACGGAGAGGGATTCATGCCCCAGGAGATCTTCGACCAGGATCGGCCCCCGAGGAGGAGCACGATGGCGAGACGGCTCGACGAAGCCTTCGCCGGCTGCGAGCAGTGGACTCTCGCCCCGCCGACTCAGCGGCGCAGCGAGACCGTTTTCAGCCCGCGGGTGTCCAGCTCCTCGAGGATGATCGGCAGGGCAGCCACCGTGCGCGCCCAGGAACCGGGGGCGCTGTAGTAGTCGGCGTCGTGCAGGAGGACGATGTCTCCGGCGCGGGCCGAGCTCGCCGCGTGGTGCGCTATCGACCGTGCCGTGGCCCGGCCGCGCCAGTCCTTCCCCCATTTCGACCACAGGACGGGCCGCCATCCACGCCGCCGACACGCTCGTAGGGCGGCGGCGCTGTAGATCCCGTAAGGGGGGCGATGGTCGGCAACTGCCTGGCCACCTGCCTCCTCGATCGTCGCCCGCCCCCGTTCGGCATCGTCGAAAAACTGCCGCCCGGTCAACCGCAGGGCATTGCGGTGGCGGTGGCAGTGCAGCTCGACCCGGTGGCCGGCGGCGACGATCTCCGCGGCCAGGGCCGGGCGGCGCTCGACCTGCTCGCCGGCGAGGAAGAACGTTGCCCGCGCATCTGCCTCGCGCAGTATCTCCAGCACGAGTGGAGTGCCCTGCGGGTGTGGGCCGTCATCGAAGGTGAGGGCCACGCCGGTGCTGCCCTCCTGCCGCTGCAAAATTCCGAACCGCGGTGCCAGGCCGGGGACGACGGGGGCAAGGGCCTGGATCAAGGGTCTTCTACGGCAGCCGGAACGGCCTCGTGCACCGCGGCTGAAGCCGAGTCCTCTTCCTTGCCGATGTGGATGCGCTCCTGCAGCGGCTTGGCAACCACCTTGTAGGGCGCTTCCCAGTCGATCAGGGCGAGTGAAAGGACCACCGCGACGAAGAAGAGGCTGGCAGCGGCTGCCACCCGCTCCGCCCGCACGCGCCAGACCGGCTGCGGCTTGACCCGCGGCCGCGCGGTGAGCACGCGCGAGGCGATCGAGGGCAGCGAGGCGAAGCTGGAGTCGGGCGAGCGGCGCTCGCGGGTCAGGTGGCGCAGCGTCGAGGAGAGCTCGTGGTCGGAGCGTGCCACCTCGGCCAGGCCGAAGCGCTCGAAGGCGGCGTTGTTGGCGCGCAGGTGGCCGGCGGAGAAACCGTAGGAGACAACGGGACAGCCGCGGATATGGGCCTCGAGCACGGTCAGGCCGGCGGTCGAGTGGACCATCGCGTCGGCCGCCGCCATCCAGTCGCTCATCTGCTCGGTGAAGCCGAGAACCCGCACGCGCTCGTTCTCCGCGTGGCGTTGCTCCAGCTTCTCGCGGGCGATCTCGTTGCGCCCGGTGATGCAGACCACCTGCGTGTCATCAGCGCTCAGCGCCGCCTCGATCGCCCCCTCGAGGTCGCCCACCCCCCAGCCCCCGCCGGAGACGAGCACGATGCGGGCGTGAGCCGGTAGACCAAGGGCGTCACGGGCGGCAGCACGGGTCCGCGGCATCAGGAAGTCGGGCGATATCGGCGGCCGCATCCACTCGACGCTGCCGGGACCGACCAGCCGCTCGACCTCCTCGATCGACTCCGGATGAGTGACGAAGTGGAGGTCGACGCCCGGATGCGCCCAGTAGCGCAACCCGGCGAGATCGGTGATCGCCGACTGCACCGGGATGACGAGATGGCGGTTCTCGCGCAGCATGCCGAGCACCGCGGTCACTCCCGGGTAGGTGGAGACGACGACGTCGGGGTCGTGCCGGGCGATCAGGCGCATCAGACCGCGCGCTCCGAAGAGATAGGACAGGTGGTGCCCCAGCCAGCGCGTCGGTGCGAACCTGGTGATCAGCCAGTACTGCAGGTCGAACAGCCAGGGCATCCAGCGAAAGGTCACCCGCGAGCCGCCGCGGATAACCGCGGAGAGGAGCCGGCCCATGGCCTGCAGGCCGTCGGCGATCTCGACCTCGGCCCCGGGCGTCTCCCGTTCGATATCGGCCTTGATGATCCGCGCCGGCAAATCATGGCCCTCACCGATATCGGCGGTGAGAATCAGTACCCGCGGCGGACGCTCGCCTGTCTCTTTGCTGGCACCCTCCAGCAGCGAGCCAGGGGCGCGCCCCTCGCCGCCGCCATTGCCGCTGTGGCTGAGGACCGGCTTCAGGCCGGGGACAGGGTCGGGCGGCCGGGTGCTGCTGCGCACCCACTCGACGTAGCGGCGCACACCCTCGCGGAAGCTCGTCTCCGCCTTCCAGTCGATCTCGTCCAGGGCCCGTTGGTTGGAGATCTCCTTGCCGGGGAAGTCGCCCGGGCGCGGCGGCGTGTGGACGATCTCGCAGCCGCCGGTCATCTCCTGGACGGCCTCGGCGATCTCGAGGATCGTCACCACCTCGTCGCCGGAGAGGTTGTAGGTGCGGTTGGCGGCGGCCGGCGCCAGGGCGGCGACGATGCCCGCCGCGAGGTCCTCGACGTAGATGAAGCTGCGGCACTGGCTGCCGTCGCCGGCGATCGTCAGCGCCTTCCCTTCCAGGGCCAGGTCGGTGAACTTGGCGACGACACCGGCGGCACGGGCGCGCGGGCCGTAGGGGATGCCGAAGCGCAGCACGGTGGACTCCAGCTCGAACAGCTCGGCGTAACCCGCGCAGTAGGTCTCCCCGGCGAGCTTGGTCGCGGTATAGAGGTGTCGGGGCGCCGGGATCGGCGTTTCCTCGTCGACAGCCTGCTCGGCGCAGTCGCTGTAGACCCAGGTGGTCGAGCCATAGACGACCCGGCCCGCCTCCGCCCGACAGGCGGCCTCGAGCACGTTGAGGGTGCCGCGGGTGTTGACCTCCTCGGCAAGCACCGGGTCGGCGTGGACGTGGGCGACGTCGGCGACCGCGGCGAGGTGGATGACCGCGTCGCAGTCGCGCATCGCCAGGTCGAGGTTGGCGGGGTCGGTGATGCTGCCGGTGAAGGTCTCGACTTCGAGCGGCGAGTGGTAGGGCGAGGCGCTGAGGTCGAAGATCCGCGGTGTGTGGCCTTCCCCCATCAGGCGGTCGACCACGTGCGAGCCGATGAAGCCACCGCCGCCGGTCACAAGGACCCTCATGCCGGCTCCTCAGCGCGGGCGTCCTCGCGGCTCTCTGGGCGGTAGTAGAGCGGCACGCACCAGTGGTTCTGGGCGACCCAATCGGTGTTGGGGAGGTCATCGTCGCGGCCCATGATCCGGTGACAGGGCTCCTCGTAGACACGCCCGGTCGATTTCTCGATCGGGTCGAAGACGATGTACTTGTAGAGGCCGGAGGTCATCCCCTCGGGGAGCTCGGGGCGAGCCGGATGCGACGGGTCGAGGTGCTCGCGGGCGTAGGCGTTCTTCCAGGCGACGATCTCCTCCATGCGATCCGCCTGCACCAGGCCGAGCGCGGCGGTGAACTCGCTCATCCGGAAGTTGAGGCCGTCGACCTCGTGCTCGAACTTGCCGTAGTTGCGAAACTTGGCCGCGAATTCGATCAGGTCCGGGTTGGCCGAGACGAGCACGCCGCCCTCGCCGGTGGAAACGGTCTTGGTCGCGTACAGCGAGTAGACGCCGGCGTCGCCGAAGCTGCCGGG
>DASSXC010000018.1:0-3917 GCA_035704205.1 Solirubrobacterales bacterium
CTTGGCCAGGGCCCTCCGCAGCCGCTCGATCCCGGTCTCCAGTGCCGCCGGCACCGGGTCGTGCAGCCGGGTCTCGTAGCCACCCAGCGCGGCGATCTGGGCGATGCCCGCACCCATCGTGCCGGCGCCAACCACGCCAACCCGCCGAACCTCCGCCGACGGGCCGAAAACACCCCCGCTAGGGCGGGAAATCGGCCCGTCGGCGGTCATTTGCCTTCGAACTTGGGCTCTCGCTTCTCGAGGAAGGCCTGCATGCCCTCGACCCGGTCCTCGGTCGCCATCGCCAGCTCGTAGAGGCGCCGCTCGTTCTCGAGGCCGGCCGAGAGCGCCGTCTCCTCCGCGGCCAGAACCGCCTGCTTGGCCAGGCGGGCGGCAATCGGCGGGCGCTCGGCGACCGTGCGCGCCATCTCCAGCGCCTCCTCCAACCAACGATTTTTGCCGACCACCTGATTGACGACGCCCCACCGCATCGCCATACCGGCGTCGAAGCGGCGGCCGGTCAGCACGTACTCCATCGCCCGCTGCTTGCCGAGCACCCGCGCCAGGCGCTGGGTGCCGCCACCGCCGGGGATGATTCCCAGGGTGATCTCGGGCTGACCGAAGAGGGCGGTGTCGGAGGCGACGATCATGTCGCAGGCCAGCGCCAGCTCGCAGCCGCCGCCGAGCGCGTAGCCGGAGACGCCCGCCACCAGCGGCGTCTTCACCGCCGCGACGCGCCGCCAGAAGGAAGCGGCGGGATGGCGCAGCGCCTCGGCGAAGCTGCGCTCGCTCATCGCGCGGATGTCGGCGCCGGCGGCGAAGACGTCGTCGGAGCCGGCGATGACGATGCAGCGCACCTCCGGGTCGGGGTCGAGTCGCTCCAGCTCGGAGGCGATCTCCTCCATCATCTCCGGCGAGAGGGCGTTGCGGGCGTCGGGTCGGTTCAGGCGCAGCAGCGCGACGTGGAACTCGTCGAGCGTGGTCTCGACCTCGGGCATGACCTATTCCGCCTCCAGGGGCATCATCGCGTTGATCCCGGTCGCGGCGCGGCCGATGATCAGCTTCTGGATCTGCGAGGTGCCCTCGTACAGCGTCGTAACCCGCGCGTCGCGCAGGTAGCGCTCGACCGGGTAGTCGTCGACGTAGCCGGCGCCGCCGTGGACCTGGATCGCCAGGTTGGCACATTCGACCGCCGACTCGGTCGCGTAGAGCTTCGCCACCGAGGTCTCCGTGGTGTTCGGCACCCCTTCGTCCTTCAGCAGGCCGGCGCGGTAGACCAGCATCCGCGCGGCGTCGCGCTTGACGATCATGTCGGCGATCATCTCCTGGACGAGCTGGAAGCGGGCCAGGGGGACGCCGAACTGCTTGCGCTCTTTGGCGTAGGCGACGGAGGCGTCGACGCAACCGTCGCAGATGCCGACGCAGCCGGCGGCGACCGAGTAGCGGCCGTTGTCGAGCGCGCTCATCGCCACCTTGAAGCCGTCGCCGATCTCGCCCAGCATCGCGTCCTCGCCGACCTCGACGCCGTCGAGCGAGATCTCGCCGGTGTCGGAGGAGCGCAGGCCGAGCTTGCCGTGGATCTCCTGCGTGGTGAAGCCCTCTGATGCGGTTGGGACGAGGAAGCAGGCGAGGCCGCGGTGCTTCTTCACCGGATCGGTCTGGGCGAAGATCAGCGCCACCTCGGAGAAGTTGGCGAGCGAGATCCACATCTTCTGGCCGCTGATCGACCAGCCCGAGTCGGTCTTGGTCGCCCGCGTGCGCAGGTTGGCGGCATCGGAGCCGGTGTCGGGCTCGGTCAGGCCGAAGCAGCCGAGCGCCTCGCCCGAGCAGAGCCGCGGCAGCCACTTCTGCTTCTGCTCCTCGGTCCCCCAGCGCTCGATCGAGCCGGCGACGAGCGAGGTCTGGACCGAGACCACCGTGCGGGCCGAGGAGTCGGCGCGGCCGACCTGCTCGACGATCAGGCCGTAGCCGATGTAGTCGAGGCCGCGGCCACCGTGCTCCTCGGCGACCGGCGCACCCAGGTAGCCGACCTCGCCCAGCTTGCTCGCCAGCTCGCGGTCGAAGCGGGCGGCGCGGTCGTTGTCGCGCACGCGCGGGGTGATCTCCCTGTCGGCGAATTCCCGCGCCGCCTCGGAGATCAGGCGCTGCTCGTCGGTCAGCTGAAAATCCATTTCATCCCTGCTTTCTCGGGTTCGTCTCGGTTCTCAAAGCTCGCGTCCCAGCGTCGCCGCGAAGGCCTCCTGCGCTTCGCGGGTGCGAGGGCCGGGGGCCTCGGCCAGGGCCCTGCCGTCGATCGCGGAAACGGCCTGGATCTCGCGCGTGGTCGAGGCGAGGAACGCCTCCTGGGCGGCGCGCAGGTCGGCCACCGGCCAGGCGCCCTCTTCGACCTGGAGGGCCTTGACCAGGCGGTCGCGGGTGATCGACTCGAGCACGCCGACGTCGAGTGCGGGAGTGCGCAGCGATCCCTGCGGGGAGACCCAGAAGATCGCCGAGGTCGGCGGCTCGAGCACCGTGCCGTCGGGCTTGACCAGTACCGCCTCCTCTGCGCCCTGTCCTTTCGCGAGCCGGGTCGCCTGCATGTTGGCGGCGTAGGAGAGCGACTTGACCCCGGTGAGGATCACCGAGGGGGAGTAGGTGACCGTGGCGACGCTGAGCGTCTCGGCGTGGGCGGGTATCGGCTCGACCGCCGCGATGCGCCGGCCGCCGCGGGTGACGATCAGGCGAAGCTGCCCGTCTGGGTCGCCCGCCTCGGCGAGCAGTGCGTCTATCTCGCCTTCCAGCGCGGGTCGGTCGAACTCGAGCTCGATCGCGGCGGAGGAGCGCTCCAGCCGGTCGAGGTGATCGCCGAGCGCAAATGGCTTGCCCTCATAGAGCCGGATCACCTCGAAGGCGCCGTCGCCGCGGTAGAGCCCGTCGTCCTTCATCGGCACGGTCGCCTCGGCGGTGGGCGTCACCCGCCCGTCGACGCTGGCCAGCTCTTCAAGCCTTGCGCTCATCGACGCGCGAGGCTACCTGAGCCGCACCACCCAACACGTTTTCCATCCACGGCATGGAAAACGTGTTGGAGAACGATGGAGGTTGGGGACACGGCAGGACGTGGGCGTGGGTCACGCTGCCTCGAAGACGGTCGCCAAGCCCTGACCCACGCCTACGCACATCGTGGCGATTCCGTAGCGGGCGTTGCGGCGGCGCAGCTCGCGGACCAGGGTGGTGGTGAGGCGGGCGCCGGAGCAGCCGAGGGGGTGGCCGAGGGCGATCGCGCCGCCGTTGACGTTGAGGCGGTCTTCGTCGATGCCGAGCTCGCGGGCGCTGGCGAGCACCTGCGAGGCGAAGGCCTCGTTGAGCTCGATCAGGTCGATCTCCCCGAGGCTGAGCCCGGAGGCGGCGAGGGCGCGCGGTACCGCGACCGCCGGGCCGATCCCCATGTAGGCGGGGTCGACGCCGGCCACGCCAGTGCCAAGGACCCGCGCCAGCGGCTCGACGTCCAGCTTCTCGACCCCCGCATCGGAGGCGACCAGCAGGCAGGCGGCGCCGTCGTTGAGGGTCGAAGCGTTGCCGGCGGTGACGGTGCCGCCCTCGCGGAAGACCGGGCGCAGCGTCGCCATCTTCTCCAGCGAGGCGTCGGGGCGGGGTCCCTCGTCTGCCTCGACCAGGGTCGTTTCGCGCCCCCTGGGTGCCTCGATCGGCACGATCTCCTCGGCGAAGTGGCCGGCGTCTGCCGCGGCGACGGCGCGCTGGTGGCTGCGCAGGGCGAAGGCGTCCTGGTCCTCGCGGCTGACGCCGTAGCGCTCGGCGACGTTCTCGCCGGTCTCGCCCATCGACTCGGTCGAGAGGCCGAGCTCGGCCATGCGCGGGTTGACCATCCGCCAGCCCAGGGTCGTGTCGTGCATCGTCTGCGGGCCGCGGGGGAGGGCGCGCTCGGGCTTCTCGACCACCCA